>JBASOE010000079.1:0-7541 GCA_049657925.1 Anaerolineaceae bacterium | reverse complement strand
AAAACTGATCCGGCTTTATAAGGGCGAAGGTGTGGTCGGACGTCCCCCCTTTGATCCTGCCTTAATGCTGAAACTCGAGGTGTTGGCCTATCTGTATCAGCTTTCCGAGCGACAGGTGGAAGTCTATGTCAACGAAAACCTGCCAGCCAAGTTCTTTCTCGGGCTGGCGGTGGATCAAAAAGCACCCGACCATTCCACGCTGACGGTGTTTCGTGAACGGCTGATCCAGAGAGGCAAGTTGAAAGTCTTTGCAGACATGTTGGATGAAATTGTGCAGATGGCGATGCAAGGCGGGGTGCAATTTGGGTCAATCCAGATTGTGGACAGTGTCCACAGTATCGCTAACACATTCACTGAAGGGATTATTTCCAAGTGATTTCCAAATGTGCAAAAATTACTTGACACTATCCAGGCTATATACCTGACTTGTTCGATTAATTGTTAAATTATTAGAAAATATCTGACTAATAGCGGCACAAATTCAGGGTTCAGGTTATAATTTTAAAGTCGGGACGAGTAAGAACCAATTAAGCGGTTCTTTCTTGTCTTGCCACCAAAAAATTTTCATCTTTGGATGGTAGTCAAAATTGTGTGCTTAGAACAATCACCCAAAAGGAGAGTACATGTACGGATATAGTGGAAAAATCCTGCATATCGACCTAAAAACCAAGAAGAATTGGGTCGAGACCAAACCCGAGGAGTGGTACAAAATTTGGATCGGCGGCGTTTCCATGGCGACGCGCCTGTGTTGGGAAAACATTACCCCAGGTTGTGACCCATACGATGCTGAAAATCCTGTTTGTATCGCCAACGGCATTTTTACAGGCACTCCCGTGCCTGTCGGCGGTAAATTCGGGTTGGCTTCCAAGTCCCCTCTCACCGGCATGATCGGTGACTCCTTATCTGGATCTTGGTTCGCCATTGCTTTAAAGCGTGCTGGTTGGGATGGCGTGGTTGTTCACAACAAAAGCGATAGCTGGGTCGACGTATTTATCGATGACGACCGCGTGCAAATTGTCGATGCCACCTACTTGATGGGAAAGGACACCTACGAAACCGAAGAAGCCATCCGCAAGCGTTATGGTGACGATCAGATCCGATCTTGTACAGTTGGACCATCAGGTGAAAACATGGTTCGGTTCGCCAATGTAACTAACGATGGTCGCCAGGCAGGTAGAACCGGTCACGGTGCTGTTTGGGGCAGCAAGAAAATTAAAGCTCTTTCAGTGCGTGGTACGTCCGGTGTAAAGGTTAAAGACTCTAAAACCTTGATGGAGCTCTCCTTCAAAATCACCGAATCTGCCCAGGGTAAGGACACCGAGAAATACCGTATTTATGGTACTTCCACCAATGTTCTTGCAATGAACAAGATTGGTTTGCTGCCAACCCGTAACTACCAACAAGGCGTCTTCGAATCCGCCAACCTGATCAGCGGTGAATTTCTCGATGAGCACTACAAAGTTAAAGTGGTTGCTTGCGCTCAGTGCCCAATTGCCTGTGAGCAGATGTCCATGGTGCGCACAGGTGAGTTCAAGGGGGCTATGACCGGTATCGAATATGAAAGTCTTCAGGCAAACAGCTCCAACCTCGGTATTTCCGACATGGCCGCTTGCATCAAGTTAGTGGATGTATCTGACAGTTCTGGTATGGACAGCATGAGCATGGGTGTGAGCATTGGCTTCGCCATGGAATGCTATGAACGCGGGGTCCTCAAGAAGGAGGACTTCAAGTGCAAGAAATACCCTGAGGGCATTGAGCTTAATTTTGGTAATGGTGAAGGAGCCGTAACTGTTGCGGAGATGATTCGCGATCGTGAAGGCATCGGCGACTTGCTTGCTGAGGGTGTCCGTATTGCCTCACGGAAAATTGACGAAGAACGTGGCGCTGAATCCTGGAAATGGGCGATGCACATTAAGGGTCTCGAGTGCCCTGGCTACGATGCCCGAGCTCTAAAGACCTTCTCGGTTGGTTTGGCAACCGGCACACGTGGCGGCTGTCACAATCGCTCAGCCGCGTATGACCCCGATATCAAGGGCGAGGTCAACCGCTTTACAGTTGATGACACCCGAGGCAAGGTTGCGGCAGACTCAGAAGAATACGCGGCTGTCTATGACACATTGCCTTTGTGCAAATTCATCCGCCGTAGTTTCACTGGTAAAGCAGATCGCGCAGGTGCATGGCCAGCCATCGCCCAACTGATCAATGCCACCACCGGTTGGGAATTTGGCTACGACGATGTAGACCTGATCGGCGTCCGTGCCCACACTATCAAAAAGGCCTTCAACATCCGCGAGGGTTGGACGTCCGACATGGACGATCTACCCTGGCGTTGGAAAAACGAAGACTTCGCTGAAGGTGCCAGCAAGGATACACATGTCAGCCAGGAAGAGCTGGATTATCTTAAGTTGATTTACTACAAAGCCAAAGGCTGGACGCCTGAAGGTTTAATTCCCAAAGAAAAACTTATCGAACTCGGCATGCCAGATGTCGCCGAAGCAATCGGAGTATAAGGAGATAAATGGCAACATCAACTTCAAAGCATGCCTACGTCGATTGTGACCCCAAGCTTTGTATTGGATGTCAGATCTGTGAATACGTCTGTTCTCACACCAAGACTGGTGAGTACAACTCTTACCGCAGCCGCATCCGTACCGTCCGTGTGGAAGAAGTCCTGATCACCGCGATCGCCTGCCGCACCTGCGAAAACGCTCCTTGCGTGATCGTCTGCCCGCGCGACGCCCTGACTCAAGACCCACTTACGGGTATCGTTCATGTGGATGGTCAAAAATGCGACGGTTGCGCGTGGTGTATCGAAGCCTGTGAATTTGGGGCAATCTCCATCAATCCTGCTACGAAAAATGCCGAAATTTGCGATCAGTGCGAAACCCTCGAAGATGGCCCTCAATGCGTCAAATGGTGCCCCAAGAAAGCGCTTGAATTAACCACGCCCGATCAACGTGCTCAGAAAACACGCCGCTTATTGATCAGTGAGAGTTTTGAGATCCCAACCAAGGCTACGGATCCTCGATGACAGATAACGCCAAACCTGTCCCTGGAGTAGCTGGAGATGAAGCGCTGCGTATTGGCGTTTACGTTTGCCACTGCGGTAGTAACATCGCAGGTGTCATCCCTCCTAAAGAAGTGGTCGATTTCGCGGGCAATCTGCCCGGCGTGGTGCATGCCTCAGAGACCTTGTATGCCTGTGCCGATAGCGGTCAACGCTTGATTAAGGAAGACATTAAGAAATATGGGCTGAACCGTGTGGTTGTCTCCGCTTGTTCGGTGCGTATGCACGAGCCAACCTTTAGAGCTTGCGTATCCGAAGCAGGCATGAACCCCTTCCTGATGGAGATGGCCAACATTCGCGAGCAATGCACCTGGGCTCATGGTCATGACCGTGAAGGCGCATTGGCGAAAGCAAAAGACCTGACCGCATCCGCCATCGCCAAAGTTTCCTTCCTGCAGCCCCTCGACATGATTACCGTACCAGTCTCCAAAAAAGCACTGGTAGTCGGCGGAGGTGTGGCTGGCATCAATGCCGCTCTTGATCTGGCAGAACAAAAAATACCTGTTGTCCTGGTAGAAAAAGAACCAACGATTGGAGGGGTCATGGCGCAACTTAACAAGACCTTTCCAACGATGGACTGTAGTATCTGAATTCTTGCACCAAAAATGGTTGACGCGGCGCGTCAGCCCCTCATCGAAGTAAAAGCCTTTACGGAAGTTGAAAAAGTCGAGGGATTCGTCGGGAACTTCAAAGTTACCCTGCGTGAAAAAGCCAAGTATGTGCGTGCCGACCGCTGTAATGGTTGCGGCGCATGCACTAAAGCCTGCCCTGTCGAGGTCCCCAACTATTTCGAAATGAACTTAGCTCCCCGCAAGGCAGCTTATGTGCCTATGAGCCAGGCAGTCCCATTAATTTACAACATCGATATGGATGCCTGCATCCATTGTTATAAGTGCGTCGAAGCTTGCGGTGCGCTTGAAGCGATAGACTTCTCCATGACCGATAAGATCGTTGAAGAAGAAATCGGTGCCATCGTCGTTGCCACAGGTTTCGGACATTTTGACCCAAGTGTAATGAGCGAATACGGCTACGGCCGCTTCCCCAACGTCATCACCGCCATGGAAATGGAACGTCTGAACAATTCAGCCGGTCCAACCAACGGTGCTCTGACGCGTCCCAGTGATGGTAAAGCGCCCAGGAACTTGGCCTTCATTAACTGTGTCGGCTCACGCGACAAGCGTTACAACCCGAGTTGCTCCAATTTCTGCTGTATGTACTCGATCAAAAACGCAATTTTGATCAAGCAGATGAACCCAAACTCAGACATTACGGTTTATTACATTGACATCCGCACTCCTTCCAAGGGTTACGAAGAGTTTTACGATCGTGCCCGTGAGATGGGAATCAAGTTCGTGCAGGGACGGCCATCCGAAATCACCGAAGATCCGATCACGCACCAACTCTTTGTCACCGGTGAAGATATTACCCTCGGCAAGGTAGTCGAACGCGAGTTTGACATGGTGATGCTTAATCAAGCCGCGGTTCCCCAACCCGATCAGAACCACATGAGTTCCGTGCTCAACGTGGCGCAATCACCTGGCGGTTGGTTCATGGAATACCACCCTAAACTGCGCCCGATAGACAGCCCCACCGACGGTATCTTCTTCGCTGGTGCCTGCCTGGGTCCTAAAGATATCCCTGCTTCGGTCGCTCAGGGTTCCGCCGCGGCGGCGCGTGCATCGCGAATCCTACATTCAGACGAATGGCAGATCGAACCAACCGTTGCGGTTGTCTGGCCGGATCGCTGTGTCAGTGCGCAAGGTAAAGCCTGCGGAATCTGCAGCCGGGCTTGTCCTTACGGTGCAATAGACTACACGCAAGGCAAGGCTGCTTTAGTCATTACCGCCAAGTGTCATGGCTGTGGCGCCTGTGTCGGCGAATGCCCCCACGATTCCATCACCCAATTGCACTACACGGATGCAGAAATACTCGCTCAAATCCGCACCCTGCTGGCAACAGAACCTGAAAAGAAGATCTTAGCGTTGCGCTGTCATTGGTGCTCTTACGGCGGCGCGGACATGGCGGGTACCAGTCACTTTGAATACAGCGCGAATGAACGCGGCATCAAAGTGATGTGCTCCGCCCGCATGGATTCAGATTTCATTTATGAAGCGTACCGACTCGGTGCTGGCGGGATTCTCTTCTCTGGTTGTCACCCCCAGGACTGCCACTACATTACCGGTCAGATCTCTGGCGCTAAACGTGCTGCCCGACTCAAAACCGTCTTCGACCGCATGGGCATGACCGATGGACGCTTCCGCATCGAGTGGATCAGCGCGGCGGAGGGGGACAAATACGCCCGGGTGATCAACGAAATGCAAGCTACACTCGACTCGATCGCTCCTGAAGATTTGAAAGCAGAAATCGAACGCTTACGTCCAGAAATGGCAAAAAAGCTAACGCGCATGCCCAATATTCCTGGTGTCACCAAAACGCTTGAACAAACCGATGATTTTGTTCAAATAATGACCTCATTATCCCTGGAGAAAGCCTCATGAGCGCACCAGTCGATACCACTTCCTTAGCTGCCCGTGTTAAAGCCATTCCGGGTGGTGAATTTGTGATGATGTGCTACTCCTGTGGCACGTGCACCAGCAAATGTATGATCCAACCCAAACTGGACCCGAATTACAATCCTCGTCGCTTGATCCGCGAAGCAGTTTTCAACATGGACGCTGAAGCTTTTGCCGACAGTACCACATGGCTTTGTTCTGCTTGCGACTTGTGCTACCCAACCTGTCCTCAGAAAATTCATATTTCAGGTGTCATTACAGCGGTAAAAGCCCTCGCGGTTGATAGCGGACTCAAGAACCCAAACCCGACCACGGTGGTGGATATCTTCACCTGTGTGGCTTGCGGTATGTGTGTCGAGGTTTGCCCCTATCAGGCCATCAGCCTGGTTGAGACCAAAGTGACTGGCAGAGGGTTGATCCCTGTCGCCACGGTGGATTCTGGTAAATGCATGAGCTGCGGGTTGTGTTCCGCTGCCTGCCGCTCGAC
Source organism: Anaerolineaceae bacterium (assembly GCA_049657925.1). Taxonomy (GTDB): domain Bacteria; phylum Chloroflexota; class Anaerolineae; order Anaerolineales; family Anaerolineaceae; genus Mesolinea. Next base: position 1,474 of record JBASOE010000079.1, on the reverse strand, counting down.
TTCTATCGGGCTGCCAACCGCGTATCATGACAAGGAGATCATCGCTGATTTGTGGTCATTCCTGGGTCAGGAGGTGGCGTGATGTCAGAAAAACCCAGGATCGTATTATTCCAGTGCCAGTGGTGCCTCTACTCTCCTGTTGATCAGGAATGGGTCGATCACCGCTTGCCCGTAAACATTCACCTGGCCAAGGTTCCATGCACGGGGCGCATCAACACACTTTATATACTCAACGCGGTTCAAGGCGGGGCAGATGGGGTGATGATCAGCGGCTGTAAACCTGAACAATGCCATTTCAAAGAAGGCAACATTGGCGCTCGCCGCCAATTGGATGAGTTTGCGGAGTTTCTGGCTCATATCGGTTACGAGCGCGAACGCGTGCGTTTCTCCTGGCTCGACTTGCAGGATCGCGGACGTATCCAGCGTGATCTGGCCAGCTTTGAAGCAGACCTGTCAGCCCTTGGCAAGAACGAAGCGCTGGCAACGCGTGTTTCCACTGGAGGCCAACGTGACTGATCAAAAAATCAAACGAGATTGCCGCGCAACACAGCTCGCAATGACGAGAAAGCTCGTAGTCATTAATGATGAGACGACATATCAAGAAAATACGAGGTCGCCACGCAACATAGCTCGCGATGACGGAATAATGGCTCCAAATCCCTTGGGCGGAGACGGAGGCCAACGTGACTGATCAAAAAATCAAACGAGATTGCCGCGCAACAGAGCTCGCAATGACGAGAAAGCTCGTAGTCATTAATGATGAGACAGATCAAGAAAATACGAGGTCGCCACGCAACAAAGCTCGCGATGACGGAATAATGGCTCCAAATCCCTTGGGCGGAGACGGAGGCCAGCATGACTGATCTTGAAACCAAATTAGCGGCTGAGATTGCGCAATTGCTGGAAGAGAAGAAAGTGGATGTGTTCTTTGGCTTCAAGAAAGCTGAATCCCCGCTCCATCCTCAGCCAGCTTTCTTCACAAATACCTTGCAGCTTAGCGAGATGGTCTATAACGGCCTTTGCCAGAACAACCTGGCTACGTTCATCCCACGCTACCCGTTAGACACCAAAATTGGTATGGTTGTGCGAGGTTGTGAGAATCGCTCAGTCAACCACCTGATCGTAGAAAAACAACATGCCCGGGAAAATGTATTCATGGTTGGCATCCCCTGCGCTGGACTGGTTGACTGGCACAAACTCGTTGATGCTTTCGGCGAAGAAATGACCGCCGTTTCTGAAACTATTGATGAAGTTGTCCTTACATTCAGGGATCATGAAGAACATGCCCCTCGTCAGGAATATCTTCACGACTCTTGCCTGCGCTGTGTGCATCCCAACCCGCTCAACGCGGATGTCACGATCGGCGAACCACAAGAGCTCAAAGCTGAAAGCTCAAAGCTGGGTTCGGCGGAGTGCGCAGATGAGGCGCATTCCGCCCTACGTGGGCTGGCGGACGTTGGAACAGGTGACGGGA
>JBASOE010000078.1:0-10523 GCA_049657925.1 Anaerolineaceae bacterium | reverse complement strand
AAGCACAGAAATTCATTACTTCCAAAGAACTGGTAGCCATCAGAGCTCAGGAAACTGCCGATGCTGTTGTCGCTGCTGAAACCGCCCTGGTTGATGCCAAAGCTGCAGTCGAAGCACTTGCTGCTGAAAAAGCCGCTGCCACTCCTGAACAGATTGCCGCTGGCGAAGCTGCTGCGAAAGTTTTGGCAGATGCCCAAGCTGCTTATGACGCGCTTGCTGCTGATGCAACAGAAGAAGCTGTAGCCGCCGCTGAGACTGCTATTACTGACGCGCAAGCTGCAATGGACGCTCTCGTGGGTTATGTTACCCCCGAAGAAGAAGAAGCTGCTGCTGCCGCTGTTGTTGATGGTGAAGCCGCTCTCGAAGCCGCAAAGGTTGCTGCTGAAGAAGCTGCCGCTCGCACTGTATTCACTGCCAAACGCAAAGCTGTTTCTGTTTATCCTGCCAATGTGTTCGAGGTGAACAAGTGGCATGATGGCTCCAACGTGGAAATGGCCGACCTGATTATGTCCTGGATTTTGACTTTTGATCGTGCCAAGGAAGCCAGCGCCATTTATGATGAGCAGGCTGTTCCTCTTTATCAGGTCTTCATGGATGGCTTTAGAGGTCTGAAGATTACCTCCACTGATCCCCTGACCGTTGAATGGTACAGTGATGTCTATTCTCAGGATGCTGAGATCAACGCCGCCACAGTCCTGTGGCCGACCTGGACCTCAGGTGAGCTATCCTTCTCCCAGGCTGCTGCCGCGAATGCCGCGGAAGCTGCTGGTGAACTGGCTTACTCCGCTGACAAATCCACCGCTGCTGAAATTGAATGGACCAGCTTTATTGGTGGCCCAAGCCTTGAAATTCTTGCAGCCAAACTGGATGAATTAATTGCCGCCAAGACCGTACCCTACGAAGCTACTCTCGGTCAGTACATTACCCCCGAGCAGGCTGTTACCCGTTACGAAGCCCTCAAAGCATGGTATGTTGAGAAGGGTCACATGTGGCAAGGTACTGGTCCTTATTATGTGGACCAGGTCTATATGACTGAAAAGTCACTGGTTGCCAAGCACTTTGATGACTATCCTGATCCTGCTGACCGCTGGGACATGTTCGCTACACCAAAAATCGCCACCGCCGAAATTGACGGACCAGGACCGGTTAAAGTTGGCGAAGCTGCTACCTTCGATGTGTTTATCACCTTTGAAGATGCACCCTATGCTTCCGCTGACATCAAACAGGTCAAATACCTGCTGTACAATGCAGCAAATGAGCTGGTTGTTATTGGCGAAGCTGCGTTGGTCGAAGAAGGTCAATATGCTGTAGAGTTGACCGCTGAAGATACCACGCTTCTCGGCGCTGGAGCCAACAAGCTCGAGATCGCTGTTATTCCGATTTTGGTAAGTCAACCGACCTTTACTTCGGTCGAGTTTGTGACTGCCCAGTAATTCGTTTGTTCTAACACAAAAAGGGGCAAGTTTATCTCTAACTTGCCCCTTTTCTAACCAAATGTGGGTGACGCTATGAACTCTGAACCGAACGTTGAAATCTCTAAAATAAATAAAGCTGCAACCGCAAGCACGATAAAACGGCTTGGAAGATTTATGGCGCTAAGGGTCGTGATGCTTTTCGTTACTATCGTTATTGGCATTTACATCACCATTCTGATCGCGAATATGGGTGGTTATGTGGATACCATCATGCGCAATGATATTCGCGAGCGTGTGAACGGGCAGGTTGCTGCCATGACTGCCAGTAAACCGATGAGTACTGAGAATCGGGCCAACCTGGTGAATCAGATGATCGCCCTGGAAGAGAAGCGCATCGGTTTGGACACCCCCTTTGTTATTCGATCATTCCGTTACTTGGGTAATGCCCTGACCCTCAATCTTGGACGCGCGGTTCACATGATCAGTGATCATGGTTCCAGGTCTGTCAGTAATATCATCCTTGAGCGCCTTCCTGCTACTCTATTGTTGATGGGGACCTCGCAATTATTGTTGTTTTTTGCCAGTGTATTTTTGGCACTCATGTTATCCAGATCCTACGGCAGCTTTTGGGATAAATTGATCATCACACTTTCTCCCACATCATCAGCGCCGCCATGGTTCTATGGCATCTTCTTTATTTTATTGTTCGCAGCCGTACTAAAAATACTTCCATTCGGCGGTATGGTCTCCGCACCACCCCCCAAGGAAACCGGGGCATACATTTTGGACTTATTGAAACACTTGATCCTCCCAGCTGGGTCACTGTTCTTTTCATCCATTTTTATCAGTATCTATAACTGGAGAACCTTCTTCCTGATCTATTCAAGCGAAGATTACGTGGACATGGCAAAAGCAAAAGGCCTTACCTCCCGTGAAATTGAACGCCGTTACATATTGCGCCCGACCCTGCCAACCATTGTTACCAATTTCGCGCTCCTGGTAATCGGTTTGTTTACCGGAGCAACCATAACTGAGACGATTTTCTTGTGGCCAGGATTAGGCCGGACCATCTTCCGCGCTGTAGGTCTTTATGACACGCCTGTGATCGTCGGCACGACCATCATCTATGCTTATCTGCTCGCGTTAACAGTCTTTTTACTTGATTTTGTTTATGCTATCGTAGACCCCAGAGTCAAGGTGGGAGGGGGGAGCAACTAACATGAAGAGCTTAAAAAATTCCCTTCGCGAAATCGCCCGTTATCCTTCTGCAATATTTGGGGCCATCATCATCTTAATGTTGGTAGCCCTGGCTATTTTTGCAGTGTCTACGATACCTTATGACGAAGCCATCCGACTTTGGAGGGGCGGCGAGGATGTCGTCTATAGAAACCCAAAAAATGCTCCACCAGAATGGTTTAATTACTTTACTGACAAAGACCTGCCAAAATCCGTAGCACTTGTTGCGGGTGAGGATGCAGAATTCACCAAAGTGGTCACACCTGGAGAAACAGGTGACACTATTGATTACGAATATTCGTTCGATTTTCAATATGATGATTTCCCTCAGGAGTTGTTTCTCTACGTCCAATCCGACCATAAGACCAAGAACCCATTCCTTTCGGTTGTTATGGTGACGCCTGGTGGCGAAGAGATAAAAATTAGTGATTTTGGAGCGGCTAGCAAGCAGACCTATCGATTTTCACAGGATGAAAAATTAATTACCAGGCTTAGACGCATTCACGGCACTGAGATACCTGTTATGCAAGGATTGTTTACCGTTCCCAAATCAGATCCGTTGCAGATTAATAAAGGCATTTATACACTAAAGATTACTGCGACAACATTCGAAAAGGACAATGATGTTCGCATTGAGTTTGTAAATCATGGGCTTGTGTTTGGTCTGTTTGGAACAGACCATCTACGCCGTGATCTGACGACTGCTATCTTATGGGGAGCTCCCATCGCCTTGGCATTCGGCTTGCTCGCCGCAGCCGGCACATCCATTCTTTCGATGTTGATCGCTGCGATTGGTGCCTGGTTTGGTGGTTGGGTGGATGAATTGATCCAAAGGATTACTGAAATTAACCTGGTTTTACCATTCTTATCGATCCTGATCATGGTTGGCACCTTCTATTCCCGCAGTATCTGGGTCATGTTAGGAGTGACCATCGCCCTGTCGATCTTCACTGGGGCAATTAAGACGGATCGAGCCATCTTCCTGCAAGTAAAGGAATCGACTTACATTGAAGCTGCCAAAGCCTACGGTGCCAGCGATTCCCGCATCATCACGAAATACCTGGTCCCCAGAATCGTTCCGCTGCTCATTCCTGGGCTGGTTTCTGCCGTCCCCAGTTACGTCTTCCTCGAAGCCTCACTGGCTTTGCTGGGTTTGGGTGATCCTACTCTGCCTACCTGGGGTAAAGTAATCAATGATGCCTATTCAAACGGTGCATTGTACAAAGGTCAGTTCTACTGGATACTTGAACCGGCACTACTGTTGATGATCACAGGTCTGGGATTCGCAATGTTTGGATTTGCGCTGGATCGGATTTTCAATCCAAGACTGAGAGGTATGTAGACATGACCGAAGGAAAAGTTATAAGCATTCAAGATCTCAGACTCTACTTCACTACTACCGGGGGAACTGTGCAGGCGGTGGATGGTGTAAACTTTGATCTCAAGCCCAATAGAGCCGTGGTGGTTGTGGGCGAGTCAGGTTGTGGCAAAACTTCCCTGGCGAAAGCTGCGCTACGTTTGTTGCCCAGAAATGCCGGTCAATACTCCGGCAAGATCTGGCTGAAGGACACCGAAACGATGGCGCTTTCGGACGAGGAGTATCGCAAGCAAATCCGTTGGGTGCGCATGTCGATGGTGCCGCAAGCCGCCATGAACTCGCTCAATCCAGTCCTGCGTGTTGGCGATCAGGTGGCAGAACCGATGCTGGTGCATTATGGCGTCAAGAAACAAGAAGCCCTCGAACAGGCTGCCAAAATGTTCCAAAACGTCGGTGTACCGGTTGACTTTTTAGCCCGTTATCCCTTTGAACTTTCAGGTGGTATGCGCCAGCGCGTGGCGATCGCCATGGCACTTGTGACCGGACCTGAGCTGGTGATCCTGGACGAACCAACTTCCGCCCTGGATGTGCTCACCCAGGCAAATATATTTAACTTGCTCAAGCGCATCAAGAGTGAGCTTGAAACCAGCTTCATCCTGATCACCCATGACATCTCCACCTCATCAGAGTTGGCGGACGTTGTGGCAGTGATGTATGCCGGACAGATCGTTGAGGTCAGCGATTCTCAACGTTTCTTCAGCACTCCAAGGCATCCTTATTCTGTCAAGTTGATGGCGAGTGTACCAAAACTCAGGTCCAAAGAAGAACCGGATTTTATTATTGGACGCCCACCATCGCTGATTAACCCTCCCAAGGGCTGTCGTTTTGCTGACCGATGTCCGCGCAAATTCGAAAAATGCTCCGAGGAACCACCAATCACTAACTTTGGCGAAAACTGGGTTAAGTGTTGGTTATATGTCTAAGGGAAACACACTATGATAGAACAATCTGAATTCGAAAACGACCAGACAGTTGCGACCGTTGAAAACACGGAGAGTGCCAACATTCTGGAGCTCAAAGACCTTCAGGTCTATTTTGAGTTGCGACACTGGGGATTTCGCCACGCTGGATTTGTGCGTGCGGTCGATGGCGTAGACCTGAACTTGAAGCGCGGAGAAACCATTGCCATTGTGGGGGAGAGCGGTAGTGGAAAGACCAGCTTGATGCGTACGATATTGCTCCTGAATCACCCAACCAGCGGCACCGTGAACTTTGAGGGTCAGGTGATCAATGATCTAAAATCAGCGCAGTTAAAGGGGTTTCGCCACAAGGTCGGTTATGTCCAACAGGACCCCTACGGTGCTGTACCGCCTTTTATGAACGTTCAAACCATCCTTGAAGAACCATTAAAGATCAGTGGTGTAAAAGACAAGAACGAACTGCGTCGCCGTGTCGTTAAGGTGATGGAAGAAGTCAAGATGACCCCGGTGGATGAATTTTTGCCAAAATTCCCACACCAATTGAGCGGTGGACAACAGCAGCGCATTGTCATTGCCAGGGCAATGATTCTGGAACCGGTTTTGCTGGTTGCTGATGAACCAGTGTCCATGCTGGATGCATCAGTTCGGGTTGAGATCCTGAAGTTGTTGCGCAATTTGCAGGATGAGCACAACCTGGCTGTAATCTATATCACCCATGATCTCGCAACCGTACGCTATTTCTCTGAGTACATTTATGTCATGTATGCCGGTCAGATTATCGAAAAGGCGACCGAGTCGGATCTGATCAACAACACTGGCCACCCATACACCCACGCGTTGTTGGCAGCCACTTCCGACCCCGACCCAAAGAATGTGAACGAGTTTCAGGATGTACCCCCAGGTGAACCACCAAGCCTGGTAAATCCGCCCGCAGGTTGCCGCTTCCATCCTCGCTGCAGCCACATGATGGATGGTCTCTGTAATGTAGAACGTCCGCCAGAATTTGAACTTGGCAACGATCACATGGTGGCTTGCTGGTTGTTTAAGGAATAAATGTTCAAGCTCTCGAGTAAGCAGATGATCATCATTGGCGTCGTGCTCCTGCTGGCAGGAGTGGTGTTGCCTTTATTGATGGTCGCACAGATCATTCCATCCACTTATTTTCTAAACTTCTTTGCATATGGTTGTTCGTTGGTTGGAATGATAATGGGCTTTTTTGGTTTGTTCTCCTTTGTTAAGGTCAGGCGTGACCGCATAAAACGGGATAAAGACGGGTAAGACAAGCAAACATTGCCATAATGTGCTAAAATATTTTGCCTCTGGGGCATGGTGCAACGGCAGCACACCGGACTTTGAATCCGTGGATCTAGGTTCGAATCCTGGTGCCCCAGCCTGATTAATAGTGAACACTGATAACGAAGACTCATACGACCATCTTATAACGACGAGCAGCCGTTCGTTAATGCCTGTCCGTCGTGCCTTTTCCTGGAGTAAACCATGACAACCGCATCTGTCGTCCTCGCCGCAGGCCACGGCAAGCGCATGAAATCCGCCTTGCCCAAGGTTTTGCACCCTCTCCTTGGCAAACCCCTGATCTTGCACGCCATTGCGCCTGTCTTAAAATTCAGCGATCTGCCGCCTATCGTGGTGGTTGGTGTCGGCGCTGAGGACGTTAAACGTGTGATTTCTGAGACCGTGAGCGGCCGGGTGGATTTCGTGCTACAGGCTGACCAGCTCGGAACGGGGCACGCCGTCCAACAAGCCCAGCAATTGCTGCAGGGCAAGGCTGAGCGCGTCACCGTCACCTTTGGCGACATGCCCTTGCTCTCGGAAGCGACCCTGCGCGCTGTGCTCGAACTGCACGACCGCGCCAAAGCTGTCGTAACCATGGCCAGCGTGGTCGGTGACGTTCCGCGTGGTTTTGGTCGTGTGATCCGCGACGCTGAGGGACGCGTACAGGCTATTGTCGAAGAGTCAGTTGCCACCCCTGAGCAACTCAAGGTGCGGGAATACAACATCTCTGCCTGGTGTTTTAACGCCGAGTGGTTGTGGCAAAGTCTTGGGAAGATACAGGTTTCGCCCAAAGGTGAATACTATCTCACCGACCTGGTTTCCATCGCTGTCTCCGAAGGCCGCACGGTCGAATCGCTGCAGCTTGAAGACCCCACTGAGGGGCTCGGCATCAATAGCCGCGTCGATCTTGCAGATTGTGAAGCTGCCATGCGCCAACGTGTCAACCGCCAATGGATGCTCGAGGGTGTCACCTTCCTCGACTCGGCCACCACCGTCGTGGAAACGGGTGTGGTCATTGGCCGGGATACCGTCTTGCTTGGCGGTACCAACCTGCGCGGCAATACCGCCATCGGCGAAAACTGCGAAATCGGACCCAACACCACCCTGCTTGACACCCAGGTCGGTAGCGATACCATGATCACTTACTCGCTTGCCGAAGGCGCAAAAATCGGCAATCACGTCAGCATGGGCCCCTTCTGCCACCTGCGTAAAGGTGCAGTGCTCAGTGACCATGTTCACCTGGGCAATTTTGGCGAGGTCAAGGACTCCACGCTCGAAGAGGGCACCAAAATGGGTCATTTCTCCTACATCGGCAACGCCAAAATCGGCAAAAACGTCAACATCGGCGCAGGGACGATTACATGCAACTACGACGGTGTGCATAAACATCCGACAGAAATAGGTGAGGATACCTTTATCGGCAGCGATACCATGTTGATCGCACCGGTCAAAATTGGTAAGCGCTCCAAGACCGGGGCTGGGTCTGTAGTGACTCATGACGTCCCTGATGATACGGTTGTTTACGGGGTTCCCGCAAGACCGAAAGAACGAAAGGAAAGTTGTGACTGATCTTCTCTGGCTGATTTTAGCCCTGACGTTGGGAATCGTGTTTGATCTGGTCTCTTCGGCAACTAAATCCGCGTTCACCCATGTTAGGCTGCCGTACCTGATCAATATCCACGAAAAGGGCGAACAAAAGGTTGAACGCACGCTTAACTTGCTCGAAAAAGCCGGCATGCGCACCGCGTTGAGGCTGGCCCTCATTTTCTCTCATTTTTTGGTGGCCGGGTCGGCCATGCTACTTCTTAAACTGCTCTTCCCCGCGCTCACTTTGGGTTACATTCTCTTAATCCTCATTGCCCTGATGTTCGTCGTGAGTGTGATTGAATTTATGCTCGAACGATGGGTTTTGAACGACCCGGAACGCGCCGCCTTACAATGGTCCGGCATGGCAGCGCTGATCAACTTTTTGTTCATTCCCTTCACCAAAGTCATGATGACCATTTTGGGCGACAAAGCCGAAAAGGTCACGCTATCCGTCACAGACGAAGCCCTGCGCAACTGGGTCACTGAAGATCAGCCCGAAAGCACTCTCGAGCAAAACGAGCGTGAGATGATCTATTCCATCTTCCACTTTAGCGATACCATGGCTAAGGACATCATGGTGCCACGCATGGACCTGCTCTCATTGGACGTCAACACCACCATCAGCGACGCGCGCCAGTCCTTCATTAGCGCCGGCCATTCGCGTGTGCCCATCTATGACGACACCATCGACAACATCGTTGGTTTGCTCTATGCCAAGGACCTCCTGAGTGTCGTGGATGGCCAGGACACCATTGCCAACCAGAAACGCCTTTTACGTCAAGCCTACTTTGTGCCAGAAACCAAAAAAGTGGACGAATTGTTGGCAGAGATGAAGAAGGGCGGCATCCACATGGCCCTGGTGGTGGATGAGTACGGCGGTGTGGCGGGAGCGGTTACGCTGGAGGACATTGTCGAAGAGATCGTCGGCGAGATCAAGGACGAGTACGACCAGTTGGAAGAACAACTTTACCAAAAGCTGGGTGAGGACGAATACCTGTTCCAAGGGCGCACTACCATCAGCGAATTCAACGAAATTGTTGGTTCGAAGCTCTCGGACGAACACGCTGACACGCTCGGCGGCTTGATCTATGGCGAATTGGGCAGGGTTCCTCAGGCTGGAGAAACCGTTGTGTTGAATGGCGTACAATTTACGGCGGAAGAAGTCGTTTCGCGTCGCATCAAAAAAGTTAAAGCAAAATTGAATCTGTCCGCAGCCGAGTTGCTCGAAAGTGAGGACCCCCTTGTTGACTAAATCCATAAAAGCAAAGCTCGTAAAAGCAGCCCAGGAAGCACAAAAAAAAGCCTATGCGCCTTATTCCCATTTTCTGGTGGGTGCGGCGGTTTTGGCAGAGAACGGCAAGATCTACACCGGCGTCAATGTCGAAAATGCCGCCTTCCCTTCCACCATTTGCGCAGAACGTGCGGCTATCGTCCAGGCTGTCAGCGACGGTCAACGCAATCTTAAAGCCATCGCGGTCGTAACCCGCAACGCCGGGTCGCCTTGTGGTGGCTGTCGGCAGGTTATGCGCGAATTTGGTGGGCAGGACATGCCCATCATCATCGCCAACGAGGTTGGGGAGATTGTTGAAGAGTTTAGCCTGGCCGAATTGCTCCCCCGCTCCTTTGGCCCGGAAGATCTACATCATTTATAACAGGCAGGATGGATGAGTGATGGCAGGTAAGGAAGCACGCACCTACCATGTCAACGCGGTTGTGCTTCGACACCTCGAGTATGGCGAGGCCGATCGCATCCTGACGCTTTACACGCTTGAACGGGGCAAGATGAGCGCTATCGCCAAAGGCGTGCGCAAGATTAAGTCCCACAAAGCGGGGCATCTCATGCCCTTCACGCAAGTCGCACTGTTTTTAGCAAAAGGTCGCAACCTGGCCGTTGTCTCACAAGCCCAGGCCATCCAAACTTTTGAAGCCTTGCGCGCGGACTTGGTCCGTACTGCTTATGCGGCCTATGTGGTTGAGTTGGTTGATCGCTTTTCGTATGATGACAGTGACAACCGGCAGCTCTTTAATTTGCTCGTTGACACGCTCGAACGCCTCGACCAGTGCGCTCAGCCGCCCACCAGCGTGCATTATTTTGAAGTGCACCTCATGAACCTCTTGGGCTTCAGACCCGAACTTACCCAGTGCGTCAGCTGTGGAGAGCAGGTAAAACCGGTTGATCAATATTTCTCTGCTCATTTGGGTGGTGCCTTATGCCCGAATTGTGCGGGCAAGGACCCACTCGCCTGGCACATCAGCATGAACGCGCTCAAGTACCTGAGGTTCTTCCAACGCTCTCCCTGGTCGAAGGTGAGGGAACGCGTCATCCCCGAGGCAGTCGAAGAAGAGATCAAGACTTTGATCGAGCGCTATCTGACCTACTTGCTCGAGTGCTCCCTCAAAACCCCCCCGTTTTTGGAAGCGATTAAATAGGTTTCTTAAAAGATATCGTCATTAATGCTTACTTTTGTCATTGCGGGCTTTCACTCTCAACATTGCGAGCTTTCACTTCTGTCATTACCACACGAAGCAATCTCGTAGTTAATCCCATGTCCACTCCGTCATCGCTCTTTTGCGTGGCGATCTCGTAGTTTGGCGATTGGTAGACGAGCTTCAGAGCATCCGAATTAGCTCGTCTATTCAATTACGAGATTGCTTCACTTCGTTCGCAAGGACGGGAGTAGGAGAATAGGTCAA
>JBASOE010000077.1:0-6456 GCA_049657925.1 Anaerolineaceae bacterium | reverse complement strand
CATGGCCCCGTGATTCAAATTTGACGATGCAGTGTGATGGTGGGTTGAACCCGTAGATTCCGTGGTGGGTTTAGGTCTTGAGTGGTTCAACACCACCCTACAAGGATACCGTTGTGGTACCGCAAATAAATCATTGGACTTATTACTGATTTGGTGGGTTCACCTGTCCGCCAACCCGTGTGAGGGGGTTCACAGTGTGTCCAGGTGAACCCACCCTACGGAGTCAGACCACCCTACGGGGTTAGATCCACCGCACAGATCAATTTCATGGCCCCGTGATTCAAAACTGACGGTGCATTGTGATGGTGGGTTGATACCCTTCCGAATCTCGGCGAGTACCGGCCAAGAGTGGATCAATACCCATCCATTGTATGGTGGGTACCTATGGCACCACACTTACGACAAATGAATAACTCTTTGTAAATTGAATATCTATATCTTACGCTGGCGCCACAAATAGATGCCCAAGCCCAAACCTGACAAAAGCACCAACCCGCCGATGATGCCAAGAACTGGCGAGCGACCTTCGGCAGCTGCTTCTTCGGGTGTAGTGGGGACGACGATTTTTTCCTGGGCGCCGAAATCAATGGTAGCAGTTTCTCCTGCGTGGACGGTGAGGGGATAATTCATCACCGTGGTTGGGTTGAAACCTTCCGGGATAGCCAGGGATATGTTGTAATTACCTTCAGGCACGTCCTCAAAGCATAGGGGTGTGACACCGAGGGTTGGATCACCCGCGACCGTGTTGCCAGTCAGAGCGACCTGGCCAGTTTGATCGTTGACGCCAGCAACACCACCGTAGAGGTAAGCTTCAAAATCAGTCCGGCGGCCGTTACCGTCCATATCATTGAAAAGCACCACGCATATAGTGGCAGTGCCTGTGCCAGGGGTCGCGGTTGGGGTAATCTCGACAGGCATAAGGGTTGGAGCAGGCATGGGTGTACTGGTCGGTTTTTCAACCTGGGCAATGAGCAGTTTCTGCCCTTCAAGGATGGTGCAATTCTCGTCGAGGCCGTTCAGGGTTTTCAGCGCGGTTAGTTCAACCCCCAGTTTTTCGGAAATAGTGGTGCAGAACTCTCCTGGCTGCACGATGTAGTAGATGCGTCCTTCAGAATCGGGCGTTGGTGTGGTGACCGTTGCCTGCGCGCTCGCCTGCTGAGTTGGGCGTGCCCACAAGAAGCCGAGAGATCCGATTACCAAGGCTGCAATGAATAGGGGGAGAAGATAGGTCTTTTTCATGTTCTTTTTCCTCTGGAGTGGATTATAACCTTTTTTCAAAATCGTTATTTTGGAACAACAAACTGCTTGAGCACTGTTGAGTGGGATTGGGTAAAATGATGTCATGCTTCGTTCAAAACTTCTCCTGGCTTGTATGGCGCTAATATTCGCTGCTGGGTGCGAAAGCCGAGCTTTTAACCCTACCCCAACATCCCAGCCACTTCCTACAGAAATGTTGCAGCCCACAGTAACAGTGGATTGGTTTCCACGTACGCCTACCCCGACTTTGTTTGTGCCAGAGGCAACTGCTACGCCGGTGCCTACCTTGATTAATCCTGGGTATACCCAGGTTCTTATAGAGGATGGATTTGCAGACATAACGAACTGGTCGACAGGCCAATCCAGGCAAGGGAATATCACGCTGGAAGATAAAGCGCTGGTTTTGGCCATTCCCGGACCGAAAAGCGAACTCAGCAGCCTCTCAACCTACCGTTTGCCGGGTGATTTTTTTCTTGAGACTACGGTGGATGTCTCGTTATGTTCCACAGACGATGCTTATGGTGTGATATTTTGGCGATTCAGTGAAATGGGTACTTACACCTTTCTGTTGAATTGCCAGGGGCAGTTTCGGATCGAGCGGCAAATTAATGCCTCGTTTGCGGTACTGGTTGATTGGACGGTGGGCAGCCGCATCCAACCTGGTTCGCCCAGCCAGCATACCATCTCGATTTGGGCCAAAGACGGAACGGTTCATTTCTATGTCGATGGAACATCACAATATGAGCTACAGTCTCGCAAGCAACTGCAAGGTGGGTTGGGTCTGATTGCCCGTTCAGCGAGCGATCTGCCAGAAACCATTATTTTTTCAAACTTAAGAGTAACCAAACCCTGAGTCAAACAGTGACTCGTTGATATAATCAGTACAAGCCGACATGGATCCTGGATCGTGTCGGAAACTGATCTTTTGGAGGAATGCATGACAGAAACCTTACGGATCGTGATCCCCATGGCAGGCTTGGGCAGTCGTTTGCGTCCATTGACCTGGAGTCGCCCAAAACCACTCGTCTCGTTGGCTGGAGCCACGGTTTTGGACCATATGCTCAAGATGTTTGACACAGTGCCCAATCAGGAAGCGGTTGAATACGTTTTTATTCTTTCTCCTGGCCAGGAAACTCTTATCAAAACTCATATGCAAAAGTATCATCCTCGTAAAAAAGTGCACTACCTCGTCCAGCTCGAGATGAAAGGTCAATCAGACGCGCTCTGGCAAGCACAAGATCTGATGAAAGGATCCTTATTGGTTGTCTTCTCAGACACCTTGGTTGAAAACACCTTTGAAAGCCTAAAGGATGAGGATCTGGACGCTATAGCCTGGGTGAAAGCGGTTCCGGACCCGCGGCGTTTCGGGGTTGCCGAAGTGGACTCGCACAATATCGTGACCCGCTTGATTGAGAAACCGAACGACATGAACAACAATCTGGCAGTCGTCGGGTGTTATTGGTTCAAAGACGGGAATCAACTCACCGTAGCCATCAAAGAACAGGTTGAACGTAACATCCAGCTTAAGGGAGAATTCTTCCTAGCAGATGCCATCAACATTATGCTCGAGCACGGCATCAAGATGCGCACGGAAAACGTTAAGGTTTGGCTGGATGCCGGCACCAGTGACGCACTGCTCGACACCAATCATTACCTGCTCGATCATGGAAGGTCCAACAATCCCGAGGCTATGCTGCGGGAGGGCAACGTGATTATTCCGCCCGTTTTTATTCATCCTGAGGCGCGTGTTGAAACCTCCATCATCGGTCCTTATACCTCCATTGCAGCAGGCGCTGTAATCCAGGGCAGTTCGATCAAAGACTCCATTCTCAGCCCAGGCGTGCATATTACTCATACTCACCTGGAAGGCTCGCTGTTGGGGCATGACGTGGTCATGAATGGGATGATGGGAAAATTTAATTTAGGAGATAATTCTTCGGCAAATTGGTAAACACCGTTGAATTTGTAATCAAAAAAGGAGAATTAATGTCATTAGATCGGCTATCGTCGCGGGTAATCAACTTAAAACCTTCTGGGATTCGGAGATTTTTTGATATTGCAGCTACCATGAAAGATGTCATTTCACTCGGCATTGGTGAGCCAGACTTTACCACTCCAGCGCCCATCATCGAAGCAGGTATAGCAGCCTTGAAACGTGGTGAAACTCACTATACCTCGAATCACGGATTGATCTCGCTCAGGGAAGCGGTAGCACACAATCTGCATCATTTATATGGGGTCACCTACGATCCCGCCTCTGAGATTGTTATGACAGTTGGCGTTTCTGAAGCGCTCTATCTCGTTTTCACCGCGCTGCTCAACCCTGCCGATGAAGTCATCATCCCCACGCCTTGTTTTGTGTCTTACCAGGCGGAAGTACTTCTGGCTGATGGAGTACCGGTGGAAGTGCCCACTTTCATGGAAGATAACTTTGAGGTAGACCCTGCCCGCATTGAAGCGGCAATCACACCAAAGACAAAAGCCATCTTTATTGGCTACCCCAACAATCCGACCGGGGCCGTGGCTTCCCGCGAAACCCTGCAAAAAATTGCCGATATCGCAGTCAAACACGATGTGATGGTGGTCTCAGATGAGATTTATGACCGTTTGACCTATGATTTTGAGCATGTGTGTTTTTCGTCGCTCCCGGGAATGTGGGATCGCACGATTTTGTTGGGAGGTTTTTCGAAGGCTTACGCAATGACTGGCTGGCGCATTGGCTACATTGCCGCGCCCAAAGAATTAACCAATTTGATGGTACGCATTCACCAGTACACCATTATGTCAGCGCCAACGATGTCACAATATGCAGCATTAGAGGCATTGCGGGTGGGGGAACCCTACGTGCAGGAGATGCGCGCGGAATATGATCGCCGCCGCCGAATGGTGGTGAGGGAACTTAATGCCATGGGTCTCAGGACTTTTGAGCCGAGAGGCGCGTTTTATGCTTTTCCAAACATCCAATCTACAGGATTGGATGACGAGACCTTTTGTGAACGATTGCTGATGGAGGGCAAGGTGGCAGTGGTGCCTGGCAGGTCGTTTGGCGATAGTGGGAGTGGCTTTGTGAGGGTTTCTTACGCGGCTTCGTATGAAAACCTGGAAATTTCCATGCAAAGAATTGCCAATTTCCTAAAAACGCTGTAAGAGTAGTTGAACTAATTGAACACGGCTGAGAAAGCCGTGTTTTAGATTAACTTATATCGGAGTTTCGAACCTGGTTTATAATAGTGGCTATAAGTACGATCGACTGAGGTTTTGGCATGAAGTCAACTTCAACATCCCTTACCAGGCTTTTCTGGCAGGCGCAATTGAATGCGCGCTCGTCGATTAATCATTTCATCCCACCATCAGATTTCTAAAGGAGAGAATCAATGTCAGGATCCACCAATGCTTTTGAGATGGCTCAAGCACAATTTGATAGAGTTGCTGACCAACTCAAGCTCGACTCGCAGGTACGCGAATTATTACGCTGGCCTGCCCGTGAATTCCATCTGCGCATCCCCGTGCGCATGGACGATGGCAAAATCAGAGTGTTCCAAGGGTTCCGGGTGCAGCACAACGATGCGCGTGGTCCTAACAAAGGCGGTCTTCGCTTCCATGCTGCTGAGACTATCGACACCGTACGCGCCCTGGCAATGTGGATGACCTGGAAGTGCGCCGTAGCCGATATTCCATTGGGCGGCGGTAAAGGTGGTGTAGTGGTTGACCCATCCACACTATCCGTTGGAGAAAAAGAACGCCTTGTGCGTGCTTTCGTGAAGATCATGGTAAAGAATATTGGTCCCCGCCAGGATGTGCCCGCGCCAGATGTTGGTACAACCCCCCAGATGATGGGTTGGATGATGGACGAGTACTCCAGCATTGTTGGCCAATACACGCCCGGTGTTATCACAGGCAAACCTGTGGGTGGTGGCGGCTCGCTTGGCCGTACTGAAGCGACTGGTTTTGGTGTGATCTACACAGTGCGTGAAGCCATGAAACACCTTGGCATGGACCCTAAAACCAGCACTGCTGCAATCCAAGGCTTTGGCAACGTTGGCCAGTATGCCGCGATCGGCTTCAAAGAACACCTTGGTGGCAAGGTTGTATGCGTCTCTTGCTGGGATCGTGTCGACAAAGTTTCGTATACATTCACCAAGGACGAGGGTGTTGATGCTCACTTCCTGATGTCCATCACCGACCAATATGGCACCATCGATAAAGCAGCAGCCGAAGCGGCTGGATATAAAATCGAAGAAGGCGGCGCCTGGATTACCAAAGATGTCGACGTGCTCATTCCAGCCGCCTTGGAAGGCCAGATCACAGCTGAGACAGTCACCAAGATCAGTGATACCGTCAAGATTATTGCTGAGGCGGCCAATGGACCCACCACTCCTGAAGCAGATGTGGTCATCCAGCAAAAAGGCATCTTTGTGGTGCCTGATTTCTTGTGTAACGCTGGTGGCGTGACAGTTTCTTATTTTGAAGCTGTTCAGAACGATCAAAACTTCTATTGGCCAAAGGAACAGGTGATTAACAGCCTTGATCAAAAGATGACCTCAGCTTTCGCGAGCGTACTGCAAATGTCTTTGGATCAGAATGTTTACATGCGCGACGCGGCCTACATGGTAGCGATTGCCAAAGTCGTTAAAGCCATGGAGCTAAGAGGCTTGGTTTAATTATTCAGACTGATAGACTAAGGCAGACGATGAGTCTGCCTTTTTTATTGACCTTTATACAAAAGGTTGCCGAACTCGGTTGGGCTCGATTAGGATTAAAGTAAACATATTAAAAGGAGAACAAGATGGCAGATCGAAAAGCGAAAGCAAAATGGGAAGGCACCTTGCGAGAAGGTAAAGGGGTTATTAAGTTTGCTGATTATGAAGGACCCTATACCTATCAATCCCGTTTCGAAGAGGGAAAAGGCATCAACCCAGAACAATTAATTGCAGCAGCTCACGCTGGGTGCTTTACGATGGCGTTTAATTCTGCGCTTGAGAAAGCGGGCTTTTTGGCGGAGGAAGTTGAGACTGAAGCCTTTGTGACTTTAGGTAAAATTGGTGATGCCAACCGTATTACCAAGATTCACCTGGTCACCGAAGCCAAGGTCAGCGGCATTAGCGAGGAAGAATTCTTGCAGCTTGCCGAAGGAGCAAAGGTCGGCTGCCCGATTTCGGCGGCACTGGCTGCGGTGCCGAGCATTACGCTGGATGCAAA
>JBASOE010000076.1:0-32781 GCA_049657925.1 Anaerolineaceae bacterium | reverse complement strand
AGATACGCGAGCAGTACCCAGCCTGGTGAAAGTTGGGAGAATTTGGGGTTCCAGGCCGAATTGTAGACTAATAGTTTCCTGCCGTTGATAAAGCTCAGATACGCGCCGGCTTTCTCACCATCCATGACAAGAAAAGACAACTGAAGAATATCGTTTCTACAGGCTGCTTCAGCCACGGCTTGCATAAAATCCACCATCAGGGGGTTGAGGAAAGTGTCTTTGTCGGGTTCATTACGCATCATTCCAAGGAAAACGTCCATCTCCTCCTGGCACTTTTCGCCGTGCTGCATGATATACCAGCTGGAATCGTGTTGGGTGTCCGCGTTCCGTATTTTACGTCTGATTTCGTGACGCTGTTTCTTGTCGAGGCTGGCCAAATATTGCTCCCAGTCTGGTGCGGTAGGAATGTAAGGCGAAGGCTGCAGGATCTCATCCGCATAGTCCCATCCGTGTTCTTCTGCAGCGGATTTCAAGACTGGCAGAGTGGGGGAGTCTTCAAGAATGTTGTTTAGCAGCAGTGGTAAGCCTCTCAATGCTGGTTCTTGGGCGATAAAAGACAACAAAGCGTCGGTAAATTGCTCTATGTGCTCTGGAGCAGCGATGAGATCAAGATAGTCGCTGACCTCCACCTGGCCGATGAAACGCAGTGCTTGTGGATGATCAGTTTTCCGGGAGATGAATAGTGGGGCAATGCCGATAAGTTCTCCATCTTCCCTTGCAGTGATAATCGCGAGTTGGGAAGAGTCACTGGGCCACTCACCCCCGCCCTTGGTTTGCCACCAGGCAGACAAATAGTCCCAAAGCAAGAAGGGTACTTGGGTGATGGACCGTTTGAGCAGCGCGTCCCACTCCGTTTTCAGGGCTGCCCAGGCGTCTTCAGTTGTGATGATGGATAAGTGCATAGCGAAATTATACACGCTGGCACGATTATTGTATCAATACCAGCGTAGATACTATTTAAAGGTGCCTTATGAAATTTGATCTGAATTTATTTGCCTTGGACGACCAACTCCCGCTTGGTTTATATGCCACATCCGCTCCGAAGCGAACAGCCCGGGGAAGGGAAGAGGATCAGGTCATCGTCCTGTTTACCCAGCAAGGCGACCAACCTCTGGTTGGAAGAGCGCTCATGAATTGGCAAGCTAAATCGGTTGAGGTTTTCTACACGACACCGGGTTCGGTCACCAGTGGCATGCGAGCTATGATCGAGTCACTCAATCAAAAACTATTTGAAGAGAATAAGCATCTGGCTGAAGATCAACTGAAAAAGAGCCTCGAAGTCAGCCTATGTGTCATTCATCATGAAACGCTGTTAGTTGCCCAATCGGGTCGGTCGCGGGTGCTGGTCGTGAGCGGCGATGGACAGACAGATTTCATCGATCGTGATGCCAATCAACTCGGCTTGGGAGTGCACGAGATACCACGTGTCAGCTTCTTCCAAAAAACCATAAAACCTGGCGATGTGGTGGTGTTGGGCAATGAAATTCCCGAAGACCTCGTCCCCTTATTAATATCACCCGCGATTTATCCGCTGCGAGCAGTGTTGAAGGACCGTATTGCCATTGAAGCACCGGTTTTCCTGGTGCAATTTGTATCTGGGGATGGTCATGTGTTGAGAGGTGCCTTGCCAACACAAGAACCCGCGCCTGTAGAGAATGTAGAAGTCAAGACAGAGGAAGTTGTTGAGCTCGAAAAGACTCAGGAACTTGTCGTTGATTCGCAGCTCGTCGAAGAAATCTTGCCCGAACCTGTAGAGGAAAGCGGTTCACTCGCGCAGGACTTATTCAACCTGCCTGTCGCGCCTGAACTGCCTCCGGCGGTGGAGGTTGAAATCGAGACGACCGAACCTGAACCAAGCACGTCTGCTCCGACAGAACCAGACCTTACCACACAGCCCACTCAATCGATCTTGATTCGCAAGGTAACAGAACCAACACCAGCTGAGCCACAGGCTCCTGAACCTGAGACTGTCGTGAAAGTTCAACCGGTGATCGAGCAAAAGCCTACCAAAGCCCGCCTGGCAGATAACCAGGAACTGCAAAAGATGAAAAAAGATACTCTGACCGGCGTAGCGAAAAGTGCAGGTTGGCTCAAGCGGGTGGAGACCAAGGCTGGTAAGGCGGTTTTCAGCAAAGTAGGGCCGATTGACAAAAAGAATGGTGACAATATGGGTTTGCCTGCCGCGGCAAAGCTGATAATTGCCATTCTGGTGCCTTTGTTTATGGTCGCGCTGGCAGCGCTCGTGTTCTTTACTCAAAGCCATGCCGACGATGTAGCTTACCTTACCCGGCAAGCCAAGGTGTATTACCAAAATGCTGAACAGGTGACCGATCCCAACCAGCAGCGAGCTGCTTGGCAGGAAGCACTGGTTTGGATTCGACAAGCCTCGGCAGTCAGCAACGACCCTGAGCTGGATGCCATGCGCATCAGCGGTGAGACTGCATTGGACGCCATGGATGGCGCGGTGCGCTTGAGCTTTGTGAGATCTTTCGATAGCGCACTTTTCCCGGATCTACAGATCCAAAAAGTCATTGTACTCAACTACGACCTGTATCTCTTTGACAGCAATGCGGGACAGGTGCTGCATTTCAACAAAAAAGGTAACAGTTATGAGCAAGATATTGACTTTCGCTGCGGACCGGGTACTTATGGAAACGTAAGTGTAGGCAAATTGGTTTCAATGTCCGAGATTCAGATCAACAACCCCGCCCGGGCACCCATTGTTGCAATTGATGCTGAAGGTACTACTGTCTATTGTTCGATTGGCAACGCGCCGGTGGCAGCTAAATTGAGTCCACCCGAGGGTGGCTTTGGCGAAATAAAAATGATGACCGTGGATAGTGGTCGCATGATGATCCTGGATCCTGAACGCAATGCCATCTGGATATACCGGGGTTTATCGACCCAGTTTGATCGGGCAGCAGATAGTTATTTTGAGGAGATGCCAGTCAACCTGCGGAATGCAGTGGAAATTGCAGTCAATCGTGATGAGTTGTTTATCTTGCATGGCGATGGTCACAGTTCGCACTACATCGCTTCCAACATCACCGGTTTGGTGGACGGGCAGGATCCACTGTTGTACAGTGACATTCGCCAGGACACACCGCCGATTAGCTTCACCCATATTAAGTTTGGGCGCTTGTCTTACTCGCCGCCACCGGACCCATCCATCTATTACCTTGATAGCAAGACTGCTGAACTTTATCAGTTTAGCCTCAAGCTCAACCTGAACCGCGTCTTGCGGTCCGGGAGTGTGCAGGGTGCCCTGCCAGGCGGTGAAGTGAATGCTTTCTCGGTAGCCTCAAATCAAATGGTGTTTCTGGCATTTGGCAATCAGCTCTATCACGCCACTTTACCTTAGAGGAATTGAAGTCAACAACGCGAAGGCGAATATGCACCATTATTTGTTGCATATTAACAAAGTCTGGACGGCTCTAAAACGCCTCTCTCTTGAGTACTAATGATAAAATTAAGCGTCGGCTTGTGGCTGATGGTTTGATTTTGCCTTCACCGATAAATACCAGACCAATTCAAGGAGAAGCATGGCTCAGGTAGATTCACGAATGGAAAAGCTTGATCAGATGCGTGAAGAAGCATTACTGGCTGGTGGACAGAAAGCCATCGACAGGCAGCATGCCAAAGGCAATCTGACCGCGCGCGAACGCTTGCTGGAACTGCTCGACGACAGCAGCTTTAGAGAGCTGGACGCCTTTGCAGTTTCACAGGATGACCCCGGTGACAATCCAACATTAGGTGACGGAGTGGTTATCGGTTATGGCAAGATAGATGGACGGACTGTTTACGCCTACGCCC
This sequence comes from Anaerolineaceae bacterium, assembly GCA_049657925.1. GTDB lineage: Bacteria > Chloroflexota > Anaerolineae > Anaerolineales > Anaerolineaceae > Mesolinea. The sequence goes on along the minus strand of JBASOE010000076.1, from coordinate 28,968 downwards.
AGGATTTCACTGTTCAAGGTGGTTCTCTCGGAGCGATGCACGCGGCCAAAATTTGCCGGGCGATGGACCTGGCAGCCAAGACTGGCAGCCCGATCATTGGCATGATCGACTCAGGCGGTGCACGTATCCAGGAAGGAGTCAAAAGCTTGGGCGGTTACGCAGAAATTTTCAGGCGTAACACCCAATACTCCGGTGTGGTTCCCCAGATTAGCCTGATCATGGGTCCTTGCGCTGGTGGAGCTTCTTATTCCCCAGCTGTGACTGATTTGATCATCATGGTACAGAACAAATCTTATATGTTCCTCACTGGCCCCCAGGTGATCAAAACTGTCACCGGCGAGGATATCGACTCAGAAAGTTTGGGCGGCGCGGATGTGCATCTGACTATCAGTGGTAACGCGCAGTTGGTTGCCCCCGATGAACATGCCGCCATCGCGCTGGCACGGCGAGCACTCTCCTACTTCCCATCCAACTATATGGAGCCTTCCCCGGCTTATGAAACAACCGACGATTCTTACCGCAAGGAAGAGGCGCTAAACAGCCTTGTTCCGATGGACCCAAGTGAGCCCTACAGCATGCGCGACGCGATCGAGATGATTGTCGATCAGGGATCCTTCATCGAACTTCAGAAAGGTTTTGCTCCCAACGCTATTGTTGGTCTGGCAAGGCTGGCTGGCAAGTCGGTTGGCATCATCTCACAAGAACCTGCCGCTCTAGCGGGCTGCATGGATATTGACTCAGCCGACAAGATCAGCCGTACGGTGCGTTTGTGTGATGCCTTCAACCTGCCTGTGGTGACCTTCGTTGACTCTCCGGGCTTTCTACCGGGGGTTAACCAGGAACATGGTGGGGTTATTCGCCATGGCGCCAAAGTGCTGTACGCTTATGCCGAGTCCAGCGTCCCCAAGGTGAGTGTGGTCACCCGCAAGGCTTACGGCGGCGCATATGTGGTGATGAGCAGCAAGTACATTGGCACGGACATTACCTATGCCTGGCCGAGCGCGGAGATTGCCGTGATGGGTGCGGAAGGCGCAGCCAACATTCTTTATCGCAAGCAAATTGCCGAAGCCGCTGACCAACCAGCTGAGCGTACCCGGCTGGAAGCGGAATACCGCGAGAAATATCTCAACCCCTATGCCGCAGCCAAGGCTGGGTACATCGATGAAGTCATCGAACCCGCTGAAACGCGTCAAAAACTAATCGAAGCACTCAAAGCGCTGCAGAACAAAGTGGACAATATTTTGCCGCGCAAACACGGTAACATGCCAGTCTAAAGGAGGAATGATGACACAAGGTTTATTAATCACAGCCATCGGCATGGGTTTGGTTTTCCTCATGATCATTGCGTTATGGGGCATTATGGCTGGCATGGTAGCCATTTTCAAACCGAAAGAAAAATTAGAGGCAATTGAAGAACATGGTGAAGTGGTTGCTGATGTAGAAGCCCAACCCGACTTACTCTCGCAGACTTCGCAGGTGGAACTGGCCGCGGCTGTCGCCGTTGCTTACGCATTGGCTGCTCAAGCGTCTGCCTCCAGCCAAGGTATGACCCAATCAACCCGCTGGAACCCCTCAACCAAAGCGTATCAACCGTTCAGACAACATAAAGGATGGTAAATATGAATATTTCAGTAACAATTGCAGGAAACACTTTTGATGTTGACATCAAGGATCTGAACGCGCGTCCGGTAATCGCTGAAGTAAACGGGCAGGTCATGGAGGTCTTCCCCGAAGACCAAACCGCTGTGGTTGCCGTGCCGGTTGCAGCTGCGCCAAGCGCTCCAAGATCGCCCATGCCCGTCACGAGCGCACCTCACCCAACCTCTGTAGCACCTGTTGGGAGTGCAAGTGCTCTCAAGGCGCCGCTGCCCGGAACGATTGTATCCATCGACGTCAAACCGGGTCAAAGTGTTAAAAAGGGAGAAATGCTGTTGACTCTCGAGGCGATGAAAATGAAGAATGCCATCCGTTCAGATGTGGACGGTGTTATTGCTGACGTGCATGTCAACCAGGGCGATTTGGTCAAGCATGGCCAGGTCCTGGTGAGTTTTAAGGGATAGGGGGTAGCGGATGGATTTCACCGCTCTCTTACAGGAACTAACTAAAGGGTTCGCCAACTTTACCGCTGGTAACGCCTTAATGATCGTCGTTGGCTTGGTATTGATTTACTTTGCTGTGTGGAAAGAATACGAACCGGTTTTACTCCTGCCGATTGGTTTTGGTTGTTTATTAGCTAACCTGGGCATGTCCAACGAAGTTGGCTTCATGAAAGTCATTTACGATGCCGGCATAAAAACTGAAATTTTCCCATTGGTGATTTTCATTGGCGTTGGCGCGATGATCGATTTCTCGCCTCTCCTGGCTCAGCCCAGCTTGGTTTTGCTCGGGGCAGCGGGTCAATTTGGTATCTATGGAACTTTATTGTTAGCTTTATTGTTGGGTTTCCCGCTCAACCAGGCAGCTTCGATTGGTGTAATCGGCGCCATTGACGGCCCGACCGCAATTTTCGTAGGCAGCAAACTTGCGCCAGAGATCCTGGCGCCAATTGCAGTAGCGGCTTATTCCTACATGAGCCTGATCCCGATCATTCAGCCGCCGATCATGCGCCTGATGACCACCCGCAAAGAACGCTTGATCCGCATGGAATACGCCGCCAAGCCTGTTTCCCGGCTGACCCTGGTGATCTTCCCCATTTTGGTGACAGTCCTGGTAGCTCTGGTTGCCCCCGACGCCGCACCATTGATGGCCGCTTTGATGCTTGGCAACCTATTGCGTGAAGCGCTGGTCGTTGATCGCCTTAGCAAGACGGCTCAGAATGAGTTAATCAACATTGCCACACTCTTCCTTGGCTTGGCTATTGGTTCAACCATGACCGCGCATAGCTTCTTGAACGTTAGGACCTTGATGATCCTGGGGTTGGGTTTGCTGGCGTTTGTACTTGATACCGTGGCCGGGTTGTTGTTTGGTAAACTCATGGCCGTTGTGACCAAGGGCAAGGTCAACCCACTGATTGGTGCTTGCGGCATTTCTGCGTTTCCGATGGCAGGACGTTTGTCTGCCAAGATGGCTCTCGACGAAGACCCGAACAACTACATCCTGATGCACGCCATGGGCTCAAACACTGCTGGTCAATTAGGCAGTGTGATTGCTGGTGGTTTGCTATTGGCACTGGTTAACGGAATAAAATAGAGATCTTTATCCAAGACCAAAGAGCCCAGGATTGAGCCTGGGCTTTTATGTTAATCGTCCGCCAGGTTAAGTTGATAACCTTTGGTACGCGCGGTCAGGATAATCTCTGGCTTGCGTGGGTTTTCTTCGATTGCTTGTCGCAGCCAACTGATGTGGGTGTCAAGCGTGCGGGTATCCTCGGTATAGTCGGTTTCCCAGACTTCTTTAAATAACTTATCGCGTGAGATGACACGACCAGGCTGGCTCATCAGCATCTTGAGCAAGTGCGCCAGGCGGGGGGTCAGGTGCGCAGATTTTCCGTTGCATCTCACCATATTGGTCAGGGTGTTTAGTTCCAGAATGCCGACATGCAGTTCGTGTTTTCGATTGGTTTTTTTGTAAGACTGGATGCGATTGATTAATTTTTGCACGGTGAAAGGAAATCGCATTAAAATGTCAGCTTGCTCTGCCACGGTCAGCGGTTCTTCTTCACCAATGATCAGGATGATTGGGGTTTTTGGCAAACGGTTGCGAAAACGTGAGACGATTCGCAAGCCATTGGTGCGCAAAGAAGCGGCATTTATCACCACCAGTGAAGGAATGGACTCATCGAGCAGGCGCACCCCTGCTGTCCCATTGTCAGACGTCCAAACTTGATAACCTTTGAGCTCAAGTGCCTCCCCAAAGCAGATCGCTGGGTTGCGCTTTGCTTCGACGAGCAAGAGCTTCATCTTGTGGTTATCCTGAAGGGTGTTTTTCTCGGCCAATCGTCACCTAAAAAATGATTACGAAATATTGACTCTCTTTAGTCTCGTTCTGAGGCTGTTGTGATCATAGTTTTTCGCCAAATTGTGCCCCTTACTGATGTCTGGTTTGAATAAACACCAAGGTGAGCGAAAATCCGCATCTATAAAATGATTATAGCCGAATTCGGAAAATTCCAAAGGGGAATTTGTGGTAAGTGGAAAGCAATTTGGTTTTGTTGTTTGGAAGATCAACCAGACAATCCGTGTCAAGCAACGCCAAGACATGTTAGAATCAAATCAAGCCAGTCCAGCTAAATCTCAACATGGATAGATAAAGATGTCAAAAATGATTGAATGTTTTATCGAAAGTGTCAGGGTCAGTCTTACCAATCAAGATCGGATTGTCGTCCTCAAAGATCAGCAAAGCACGCGTTATCTGCCGATCTGGATTGGGATTTATGAGTCTGAAGCCATTACAATTGCGCTACAATCGATTGTTGTAGCCCGGCCTTTGACGCATGACCTGCTCAAGTCGGTGATTGAAATCCTCGATGGAAAGCTGATTGGTATGGAAATCACCGCCATCGAAAATGAAACCTTTTACTCAAACCTGATTATTGAAACTTCGGGGGTTCGAAAGCATGTAGACTGCAGACCTTCTGATGCCCTTGCGCTTGTTGTCCGCTGCCAGGTACCCATTTATGTTGACGAAGAAGTGTTTGAGCGAGCGGGCATCTTCCCGGAGGATTTCACCGTACTCGCTGAACCAGACGCCGAAGAAAGGACAGATGTGAAACTGGACCTTTCCGCTTTTGATGATTTCTTAAGTGAACTCGGTAAGAAGAACAAGCCTGATGAGCCGACACCACAAGACCCAAACCGATAAGTAAACCTTCTGGGGACAACTTAATGACTGAATCATTCTCTGAAAGCCTTTCTGGTAATAACCTCACACCCGGGTTACTTTATGACCGCGATATGGAAGAAGCCTTAATTGGCTCTGTTCTGATTAATCCAGACGTTTTTATTGATGTCGCGCCGATTCTCAAGCCGGAGGACTTCTTCCTCAATCGGCATCAGTGGATCTGGGAGGCTTATCAGGATTTGTTTAATCAACGCCAGGATCTTGACCAGCTAACCCTGAAAGACAAGCTTGAATCTGCTGGCCACCTTGAAGATGTTGGCGGGATGGACTATCTTTTCTCGCTCTCCAACCAGGTACCCTCGTCCCTGCATGCAGAATCCTACGCCAATGCTATCAACGGGTATGCCACACGACGTCGTATGTTGAATGCTGCCAATGAAATTGCGAAATTAGCTTACCGTAAGGATTACGACGTCGAATTTAGCATTGAAGAAGCTGAAAAGGCGATTTTGGCAGTCAGTCAAAATCGCTACAAGCGGGACTTGCAGCCCATCAAACGTGTGGTCGATCAGTACATTGATCGAGTTTTGTTGATGAGCGGTTCAACCGAAGCCACGAGTGGTCTTTCTACTGGTTTGTCTTCACTTGACAAAATACTGGATGGATTGCAGAAGAGTGACTTCTTAATTGTTGCTGGTCGTCCGGGCATGGGCAAGTCAGGTTTTCTGATTGGTATTGCCAAACACGTGGGTTTGCAGCTCAAGCGCAGTGTAGCCATGTTCACACTTGAAATGTCCTCAGAGCAACTCCTGCAAAGAATGCTGGCGATGGAAACTAACATCGATTCTCAAAAGCTGCGCAGTGCGAAACTTGACCAGAGAGAACAAGAATTAGCGCAGCACGCCATGACCATTCTGAGCGACGCCCGTATTTATATTGATGACACGCCAGCCATTACGCCAATGCAAATGCGCACAAAATGTACCCGATTGCAGATGGAAGAAGGGCTTGATCTGGTAGTGATCGACTACCTGCAGTTGATGGCCGGTGATACTCGCACAGATAATCGGGCTCAAGAAGTTTCTTACATCTCGCGTTATCTCAAGGTCATGGCCAAGGAGCTGAACGTTCCGGTCATTGCTGCGGCTCAGCTGAATCGTGGTGTTGAGCAGCGACAGGATAAGACTCCGGTGCTTTCTGATTTGCGTGAGTCCGGCAGTCTGGAACAGGACGCGGACATCGTCATGTTCATCAACCGCCCGGATGCGGGGGACGAGCAGAGCGAAAATTACAACCTGGCCAAGCTGGCGGTTGCCAAACACCGCAATGGTCCGACCCATCCAGGTATCGACTTAGTCTTCCTTAAGGAGTTAGCCATGTTCCGAGAAAAATTTATAGGACCAGGGAGTCGTTGATGGATACCGACGAAACCCTTGCAAACGGTTTCAAGTATGAAACTGGGTTGAATCTGAATCTCCCAGCAGACTTTGCGGAAAGGATTTGCTCAGCCGATTGTCAGAAAGACTGTGTCATTCTGCTTCTTACGATGTTCCAGTTGCTGGGAAACCAGGAGCGACCTACCTGGATCTTGGATGCTTACTTGCTCGCCGATGCTGTCAAACCTTCCTTTGCTGGCAGTGTCGATCGTTATGAGATTGCTCTTGCAGAAGCACTCGACGCCCAACTATTGCTCGCTTACACTGAATTCCGTAACCCAGGGCTACACTATCTGATCCCGGCAACCCCTGCTGGATTAGCTCTTTACAACCACTTATTGAGTGGAGAGACTTCGATCAGGGACGTGGATCAAGCACTTCCAGTTTCCCTGCGAACGAAGCCTAACCTCTATGAACTTTATGAGCAAAACATCGGCATACTCACCCCAATGATTGCCGATCAACTCAAATTGGATGAAGCTGAGTATCCGCACGAATGGATTGTCGAAGCTGTAGATGAAGCCGTCCAACACAATGTACGAAACTGGAAGTATGTGAGTGCAATTTTGAAAAACTGGAAAGACAATGGTCGGGGACCGCGAGAAGATAGACCAGGCGACAGACTCGATGAATTCCGCAGATTGTGGCAGGAACAAAAAGACAATGAGCGATAGCCCCCTGAATCAACCTGAACCCATCCGCTATGGTAGTGGCAAACCGGACTGTCCAATCTGTGGGGGGCTGGGGTTTGTTGGTAGCGACGTGCCTCTTGGTGACCCTGAATTTGGCAAACTACATATATGCACATGCCGAATTGGCGAGTTGAGTTCACGCCAGCGCCAACATCTCTATTCGATCAGCAACCTGGGCTCGTTGAGCACGATGACCTTTGACACTTTTCAGCCGCGGGGACGCATTGGTATGCCGCGTCTACAAGCGGATACACTCGAACAAGCTTACAACACCGCCAACAATTTTGCCGGCACCTTGCGAGGTTGGCTATTGCTTTTGGGAAGGTATGGCACTGGTAAGACCCACCTGGCAGCAGCAATTGCCAACCAAGCTGTCATCATGGGGGTTTCTACGCTCTTTTTGACTGTGCCTGACCTACTGGATTGGCTGCGATTTTCCTACTCCAACAGCGTAGGCTCAGGTTTTGAAGCCCGATTTGAAGAGATCCGCACCATCCCACTCCTGGTTATGGACGATTTTGGCACGCATAACGCAACTCCCTGGGCACAGGAAAAGCTATTCCAAATTCTGGACTATCGCTATGTTACCAAGCTGCCAACGGTAATCACCAGCAACCTCAATCTCAATGATTTTGAGGGCAGAATTAATTCACGTTTGCTTGACCCGGAATTGGTTACGCGGGTGGACATTTTGGCACCGGATTATCGCAACCCTACTGATGATGTTGGTCACCACGAGCTCTCCAGTTTGGGCCTGTACGTCAAGCAGACCTTTGATCGGTTCGAATTGCGCAAGGACGAAGGTCTTCCAAGGGAAGATGTACAGTCCCTTCAGGAAGCTTTGGTAAGTGCTAAGGCGTTTGCAGAAGCACCACGTGGATGGTTGATTTTCATGGGACTCTATGGTTGCGGCAAGACCCATCTGGCGGCAGCTATTGGTAATTATCAGGCTTCTATAGGTGTGCCTCCATTGATGGTGGTAGTACCTGATTTGTTGGACCACCTGCGGGCTGCTTTCAACCCCAACAGTGGCATCAGCCTTGACAAACGATTTGAAGAAATCCGCTCAACCCGTCTGTTGATTCTGGATGATCTTGGGATGCAATCGGCGACCCCGTGGGCGCGTGAAAAACTCTATCAATTGTTTAATCATCGCTATATTGCTGAGTTACCGACGGTCATCACGACGTCTTTACAGCCTTCGGAGCTCGATCCACGCTTGCTGGCAAGAATCTCAGACCGCCGTTTGAGTAAATCGGTGTACATGCGTGCGCCAGCCTATACGGGGGAAAAGCGATCAAGAAAGTGAAGTTCCACGTTCAGGAACCTCGTGATGGAACCTCGTGATAAGCGCTTATTGGTTTATGTTATGATTGGTCGGTTGCCTTTTTAGGGAACCCTACGACCCACCTCAAGTAGGGTAGGGTCAATTTATGTGAGCAGAGGTATTATGACTAAAATTATTCGTGAAATACCAAACAGTTTTGACTTACCTTACCGCATCAAGCGTCTGGCAGATGTGGCTCACAACCTTTGGTGGGTTTGGAACCCCGAAGTTGGCAAGATGTTCAGAGACATGGACTCTGTTGGTTGGGAACTTTCAAACCATAACCCGATTGTTTTCCTGCGAGAGTTGAAACGTGAAAAATACGAAGATTTGATCAAAGATCGCTACTTCCTGGAGCGGTTCGATCGTGTAATACGTGAGTTCGACGCTTACATGAAAGCCCCTCAAACCTGGACTGACCAAACCTATCCAGGCCTTACCAATGCAGAAATTGGTTATTTCTCATTCGAGTATGGCTTACATGAGTCTTTGATGGTATACGCAGGCGGTTTGGGTGTGCTCTCAGGCGACCACCTTAAAGAGGCCAGTGATTTGGGCCTGCCCCTGACTGCTGTTGGTTTCCTATATACTTATGGTTACTTCTCACAACACATCACTGAAGATGGCTGGCAGGAAGCCCGCAATGTGCAGATCGACTTCAACAACATCCCGGTGATTGCGCTTTATGATGAAAACCATGAGCCGATGAAGATCTCCGTTGATCTGCCTGGTCGAAAGTTATGGGCTCGACTGTATGAATTGCAGATTGGGCGCATCAAATTGGTACTCATGCACACCAACATTCCGGAAAATTCCCCCCAGGATGCTCAACTCACTGACAAGCTTTATATCAGCGATCCTGAATTGCGCATTTCGCAGGAGATACTGCTCGGCATTGGCGGTATGCGTGCTTTACAGGCGCTTGGTCATGAACCAGCCATTTATCACATGAACGAGGGACACTCGGCATTTCTGACCCTCGAACGTTTACGCCAGCTCATCTCCTCCGGCAAATCTCGCGAAGAGGCGATCGAGCATGTGCGCAAAACCAGCGTTTTTACCACTCACACACCCGTGCCAGCTGGCAATGATGTCTTTCCAATGTGGTTGATCGACAAGTACTTCTCCCATTATTGGGGTGAACTGGGTATGACCAAGGAAGAGTTTGTAGACATAGCCAGGATCACCCCCGAGTGGGGCGGCGAAGCCTTCAGCATGCCGGTATTAGCTCTAAAACTATCTGAGTATGCCAATGCCGTCTCGAAATTGCACGGTCAAGTGTCCCGCGAAATGTGGGTCTCCATCTATCCTGGTAAATCTGTCGACGAAGTACCGATTTCTTACATCACCAATGGTGTTCACACCGGCACCTGGCTGGCGCGCCGATTAGCTCGACTATGGAGCAGATATCTGGGCACGGATTGGAAAGATCACATCGATGATCCCGAGATGTGGAAAAAAATTGATACTATCCCCGACGAAGAACTATGGCAGGTGCGTCTGCACTTGAAGCGCAAATTGGTGGCTTACATGGTTGCCAGGGCGCGCAATCAGTGGGTTACTTGTGGAGTACATCCGGTGCAGACCGTGGCAAGCGGCGTTTTACTTGACCCGCTCAAACTAACCATTGGCTTTGCCCGTCGTTTTGCAACCTACAAGCGAGCCAATTTATTATTCAGATACCCCGAAAGACTGATCAAATTGGTCACAGATGCACGCCGACCTGTGCAAGTGGTTTTTGCAGGCAAAGCTCATCCTGCGGATGAACCTGGCAAACTGCTCATCCAGGAAGTCTATCGCAGCGTCAAGGATGCACGCTACGGTGGTCGATTGGTATTCCTTGACGATTACGACATGGATATGGCGCATTACCTTGTGCAGGGTGTCGACGTCTGGCTAAATACGCCGCGTCGCCCACGTGAAGCCTCAGGCACCAGTGGAGAGAAAGCTGCCATGAATGGTACCCTCAACTTCTCAGTGCTCGATGGCTGGTGGGCTGAAGGTTATAACGGCCATAATGGCTGGGCAATTGGCGATCACACAGAGTATTCTGACCAGAACGCTCAGGATGAAGCGGACGCATTATCTCTTTACGAGACGCTTGAAAATGAAATTGTGCCTTTATATTACAATAAACGATCGGCAGATAACTTGCCCGGCGATTGGATTGGGCGCATGAAAGAGAGCATTCGCACCATTTCACCGCAATTTTCCATGACCCGTATGGTCAAGGAGTACATGACGGAATTATATTATCCCGCTCTCGAGAACGCGAGAGACGAAGAAGCGGATAATTAGGCAGGTAACCAATGGAAACTTTTCTTGAAGCCCTGTCCAGCCCCCAGGCTTGGCTTGGGGCACTGGCGATCTTCAGCATTCGAGTCATCTCGATTGCCATGGACACGCTCAGGTTCATGCTCACTTTACGGGGAAAGAAAGCAATTGCATGGGTATTGGGATTTATAGAATCTGTTTTGTTTGTGGTTATTATGGGGGCTGTGCTGACCAATATGCAAAATGTGCTTAATATCATTGCTTATGCGGCTGGTTTTGCGACTGGTAACACGGTTGGTATGATGATTGAAAAAAAACTGGCAATTGGTTTTACTCACATCAGCATTGTCAGCAAGCTACATGGCATGGTTTTAGCGGAATCGCTGAGAGAACGTGATTACGCCGTGACCGAAATTCCAGCTCGTGGCAAAGATGGCATTGTCTATCTTTTGAACCTGACTGTCAAACGGAAAAGCGTGCCTGACGTTGAGACATTTGTGCTCTCTATCGACCCAGAGGCGTTTATTACGGCTGAAGATATCACTCCCGTGCGCTCGGGTTATTGGGGCAACCCTGGCATGCGAGATTCCAAGTAACCGGATGACCAGGCAAGCGATCATATTTGATTTTGATGGTCTGATTCTGGACACTGAATCACCCCAGGCTGAGGTCTGGCTTGAGCTGTTTACCAGGGCTGGAGCCAAATTTGATTTAGAGGTCTACAACTCGATTGTCGGCGGTTTCAACTCAGATATTTACAGACCCGAGGTTGAGTTGGCTAAGCTGCTGAATGATGGCCGCTCTCCTGAAGAGTTGTTATTGCATGTGCAGGAAGCACAGCTTGAACGAATATTGGCGAATCCAATCAACCCTGGTGTGGTGGAAGTATTGGATGAGGCAAGGCAGCGCGGTATACTGACCGCAGTTGGCTCCAGCTCACCTTGCGACTGGGTGAAAGGGCACCTTGAGCGTCTCAGCCTGTTCGAGCGGTTTGAGACAGTGGTCACTTATGACGACGTGAACGAACCCAAACCGTCACCCGAGATTTTTGAACTGGTTTTGAAGCGTCTGGATGTAAAACCCGATGATGCATTAGTACTGGAAGATTCTGCTAACGGCGTTTTGGCTGCAAGTCGTGCCAACATTCGGGTGGTTGCTGTGCCCAACTCGGTAACTGAGGTGATGGACTTTTCCCTGGCTAACGAAGTGCTGGGCAGCTTGCTCGAACTCGACCTGAACAAATACTTCTAATAATCGATTGCGCTTTTTAGCAGCCTCCGGCCAGCTCTGTTAGCGGAGGCTGTTTGCTTTATAATTCATCAATATCATTCAGCGTAGTGAAGGAGCCATTATGGATCTCAACATTCCAGAATTCTATTTTGGGCGGGAATACGATTTCGAGAAGAAGTCTGCTGACCCTGAAAAGCCAGTTTTTTACGACCCGGAAGACTTGACCACCCACATGGTTATCACCGGTATGACTGGTTCTGGCAAGACAGGTATGGGTATCGTTTTATTGGAAGAAGCGGCAGTCAAAGGCATTCCCGCCATCCTGATCGATCCGAAGGGTGATTTAACCAACACACTTTTGCATTTTCCCAACATGATGCCGGCAGATTTTACCCCTTGGGTGGACACAGATGCCGCGCGTCGGGATGGTAAAACCCCAGAAGAAGTCGGTGCGGAAGCTTCGGCCAGCTGGCGTAAGGGTTTGATGGACAGTGGCATTGATAAAGCCAGAGTAGTAAAACTTTCCAGCAACGTGGATCGCGCTATCTATTCACCCGGCTCCGATGCGGCTATTCCGGTTAGCATTCTATCTTCACTCAAAGCCCCAATTATTTCATGGGAAGAAAACCAGGAAGTTCTGCGCGAGAATATTGCCAGTACGGTTTCCGCTTTACTTGGTCTGATCGGACTTAAAGACATCGATCCAGTGCGTTCACGTGAACATATATTGCTCTCCAACATTCTTGAGTTTGCTTGGAGCAAGGGTAAAGACCTCGACTTGGAATCGTTGATTCTACAGGTCCAGAACCCACCTTTCGAGAAGTTGGGAGTCTTCGCCGTCTCCAAGATGTACCCCGAGAAAGAACGCTTTGAGTTGGCAATGCAGCTCAATAACTTTTTAGCAGCTCCGGCTTTTGCCGCATGGTTGCGAGGTCAGCCTCTGGATATCGGTGAGATCCTTTATACACCAGAAGGCAAACCTCGCCACTCCGTCTTTTATCTGGCTCATCTTTCGGACGCGGAGCGTATGTTCTTTGTGACTCTGCTCTACAGCGCGATTGAAACCTGGACGCGTGCACAATCGGGTACAACGAATCTAAGGGCACTGGTTTACTTTGATGAAATCGTAGGTTACTTGCCCCCTGTTCAGACCACACCGGCTAAACCAATCATATTACGGATGTTTAAGCAAGCCAGAGCCTTTGGCGTAGGTTTGGTTGTAGCCACCCAAAACCCTATTGACCTGGATTATAAAGCACTGAGTAACACCGGGACATGGTTGATTGGTCGCTTGCAGACCGAGCAAGACAAAGGCCGTCTGTTAGATGGTTTGGATGGCGTATCGGGCACTTATGACCGGGCTTATTTCGATAAGACCATCTCATCGCTGCCCAAGCGTGTCTTTATATTGCACAATATTCACGCCAAGAAACCGCTGGTCTTCTCGACACGCTGGGCGATGAACTACCTGCCTGGCCCAATCATGCGCAACCGCCTGGATGAACTCAACAAAATGGTTGGTACGATCGAAGAAGAGATGGACTGGAGCCAAACAGAGGCCGTTGTTGGTGCTGGTCAGTCGACCCAGTCCAAGGTCTCTGAGAATGAGATTGCCGGTTCGGGGCGTGGTGACTTGCCGGGCAGCCCGACGGAACCAATTCTGGCTTCAAGGGTGGCGGTGCATTATTTACCGATAAACCTGACCATATCGCAAGCTTTGAAGGATAATCCTGTGGACGTACCGGATACTGCCGGAAACGCGTTTACTTATTACAAACCTGCATTGCTTGGGCAAGCCAAAGTGTATTATGCCAATCGAACCTACGGCTTGAGTATTGAGAAACAAGTATCGGTCGCCATCCGCAGCCTGGAGGGAAGAGGTTTAGTACAGTGGCAAAATTATCAGACTGATCCAATTGACGCCACACAACTTGAGAATCGACCTCTGCCCAATTCCAGCTTTGGTGATCTGGTTTATCCCTTTGATGATGAGAAGAATATCGAAGCCATGCAGAAGGATTTTATCGAGTGGATTTATAGATCGATTCCCCTGAGGCTTTATCGCAGCGACAAGTACAAGATGACATCTGAGCCGGATGAGAGTCGGGAGGACTTTGCCAAGCGTGTGGGCACGATTAATTCGACAGCATCCAGTGATGCAGTGGCAAAGGTCACAGCCAAATACGACAAGCTTAAAGAGACCATAGAGACTCGCCTGATGAAAGAGGAAATGGAACTTGAGAAGGACCAGACTACACTCAACCAACGAAAAATGGAAGAGACCGGTTCCTGGTTATCGACAGCAGCCAGGACCTTGTTAGGATCAGGAGGCGTAAAAGGTAGTCTCAAGCGGGGTAGTTCGAGCATTAACAGCAATTTGAGCAAGCGCCGCATGACCTCCACGGCCAAGGCGAGTGTGGAAGAGTCGGAGAAGATGATTGAGCTTTACAAGCAACAACTGGCTGAGCTTGACCAGCAAATGGAAGCGGAAATAGTCGGACTGCAACAGAACACCGAAGATATAACTACCTCCATTCGTGAAGTTACGATTACACCTATGAAAAAGGATATTGTGGTGGAAGTGTTTGGTTTAGGCTGGCTGCCCAATTACGCATTTAAGGGTCCCAAAGGGTGGGTGCTCGTGCCGGCTTATTAGGCTATTCAGTAGTGAATAGGTGTTGAATCAATAACTCCTCATTCCATTCAGAAAGAAGGGAATGAGGAGTTATTTGTTGTTATGGTGCCGGGCTGGCGTTGCGCACATCACCAAAAGAGTTGACTTCCAGAGTCCACTGGCTGCCGGGCAAGGCGTATTGGTAAAGCTCAAAATCGCTGGTAGTCAATTGATAACTTGTGCCATCTGAGGTGAATACGATTGTGTAGCGTTCGTTGGCTTTGCCGAATTTTTCATTGCTTGTTAGTTGGGTTTCCGGCCAATAGGGTGATAAATCTGATCCACTCACAGCCAGTGTGTCAATAAGCGTCCAGGTCATGGTTTGATAGGAGCAGTAATCCTCATAAACCTGATAGATGCAATCTTGTTGTACCCGACCAACACCAGTGCCTGTATCAACCGTGTAAGGTTCCCCGCAAACTTCCTTTGAGTTGGGGACCTCTGTTTCTGAGTCATAGCGATAGCGTAGCGTGCAATTGTAGGCAGTTGATCCAGCTGGGATTGTGTCTTTCCAGTCGCTGGTTTCAATCTGACGGTATCCCAGCACCTCAACCGAACGCTGCCAACCGGCTGCGCTGACTGTGCCGGTGATGGCTTCGGTCTGGTTCATTTTTGTCAAATACATACCCACAAAAAGGCAAATTGCGAGTAAAACGATGGCGATGAAGACGATAACCCCCGTGGGCATTTTCCTGGCTGGGGTCACAGGTGAGGGTAGCTCAGATGCGGGTTGATCCATCACCCGGTCAGCATCCCGGGTTTGTGCCCCCACCGTAATGTCGCTGCCGCATTCAACGCAGGTTGCGGCGTCTGCTACGTTGCGTGTGCCGCAGTAGGGGCAGTGCTTGTCTGCACCAATTTGTGCCATGCGGATGAGCGCTTGATCCTTGATGAAATCGAAGGATTCGGCATCCACTTTTTCAAATTGAACATTAGGTGGCTGTGGCGCACCGCAGGCTGTGCACGATTTAATTGGGCCGGGATTTTTGGTTCCGCACGAATCGCAGGTCCAAACAAGTTCAATGAAGCCTAATACTTTCGTCGCCATAATTAAGTCTCCCTCTTGAAGGGTAAACCAATTATATAAAAAAAACGATTAGTTAGCTGGCACATCTGGTTGAATGGATTTTTGTACTGCCCTCAAACACAAAATCGCCAGTAAAGCCTCGCCGCCTGCAATGAGCGGAATAAAGTAGCGCAGGGACATAAAAATCAAAGCAAGCATGAAAATGCTAATGGGTACCAGATAGAGTGGATGAGAGAGAATCAGCGCCAAACCGTTCTTCCAGGCTAAACGCAGGGTTTGCGGCGGCTCCTGCAAGAAAAAGCAAGCTGCCGATATTAACTGCCAGGTCAGCCAAAACGCAAGCGCCAGGAGACTTACCAAAACCAACATTGGAGCAAAGGCGAAGCGCGAATTCGTGTAAAACCAGAGTGAAAAACCGAACACCGCTGCGCCGATAGTGTTGACAATCCCCCACAGCAGAGCGGGTTTCCAATATTTCTTGATGCCGCTCCAGAAGCCATCCAACCCAGTCCGCAGGTCATGGGTCAAGTCGACCGCTTGATAATAGACGCCAAACAGTGCTACAGGGTAGAGCACGACTGTGAGACTGAGAAGAATTGCAGCCAGACTGACCACCAGTTGGTTCGACCAATCCGCCCACCAAAGTTTGATCGCGTCCCAAATGGTAGTCATTCCATCACGTAGAGAGAGTCTGTTCATATCTTTACCTGCTCTGATTATAATTGGAAATAGTGTGCAAGGATGTGATGAAAGGACATTATGTTAGATGAACAGCAAGCCATCTTGATTGTCATTGACGTCCAGGGTAATCTTGCCCGGGTTGTAAACGAAAGTGAAAAACGCATCAGCAACATCATAAGGTTGATTAAGGGCATGCAAGCCCTGGAAATCCCGATCTTACTCACAGCCCAGGCTCCCCAGAAGATTGGCAGCACTATCCCCGAAGTAGCAGCGTTATTCACAGGCATAACCGAGATTCCGAGGATCAGCTTTAGTATGATGCGCTCGCCTGAGGTTGTTGACGCACTGAAACAGTCCGGTCGTACACAAGTGGTACTCTGCGGCTTTGAAACACATATCTGCCTTTATCAAACCAGCCTGGACTTGCTCAGGGAAGGGTTCGAGGTCTATCTTGGGGTGGATGTTACCTCTTCCCGAACTGAGGAGAACAAGGTTACCGCGCTGACTGAGCTAAGCGCTCAAGGTGTTCACCTGGTGAATACAGAAATGTTTTTCTTCTCACTTTTGAAAAATGCGGATCATCCTGCGTTCAAGACGATCGCCAGCTTGGTCAAATAACCGAATATTTAGAAGGTTCTAATAGTATTTGCGGCTTCGGGCTGATATGATTACTGCCGAAACGGAGCACTATGAATACGACTAAACTTCCTAAGAAAAACAAGACATTACGCAGATGGATTACCTGGTTGCTCATTATTGCCATCATTGTTGGTGGCTTTTTCTACCTGCAGTACCAACGCAGGGTTGATGCAGAAAAAACACTGGCAAGTTTAGATACTGTCAGTTTGGCCCGGGAGACATTACTTTCGACCATCAGCGGTACCGGTACTGTGTTGGCAAAGCAGACGGCGACCTTGACATGGCAGACCAGTGGTTCGATTGGCCAAGTGATGGTCAAGGCAGGCGATACTGTGGCAAAGGGCGATATATTGATGTCTCTTGATGAAAACGACTTACCCCTTGATGTCCGGCAGTCGCGCCTTGAGCGGCTCAATCTTGAACAGGCCTTAGCCCAAATTGAGACCAATACCAATGTTCAGCGTGCAAAACTCAACTCGGATCTGGCTTCAGCCAAGGCTGACCAGGTGACCATCGAGGAGCAGCTCAGGCTATGGCAGGCCCGTACTTGTACCGAATGGAATTTGCGCAATTTGCAGCAGGCGTATGATGACGCTTACGAGGCTTATGTTGAAAACCCCAGTGAGTTTAACCTGGCAAAGGTTACCCAAGCCAGAAATAACCTCGATTTTTGTAGTCCAGAGACAATCAATCAAAAGGTAAGTGAACTACAAACCCAACTCGACCTGCAAAAGCAATCAATTACGCAGATTGAAGAGAATCTGGCAAAGATTGCCGATGGACCAGACCCGGACGAGATGGAGAAGCTCAATTTGCAGTTGGACATCGTTAATAAACGACTTGAATCCGTAGAGATCAAGGCACCGATTGGGGGGGTGGTAAGCTCGATTGTCGGTATGGCCGGCGATCAGGTGAGCATGGGCAAGTTCGCTGCCCAGATTGACGATCTGAGTGAGCTGCAGGTTGATGTACCGATCGCGGAAGTCGATATTCCGCATATTCAGCTTGGTCAGAATGCAAATCTGATTTTTGATGCCTATTACGAGAAGACATATGCTGCCAAGGTCGTGGGCATTGATCGGACAGGCATGAGCGTGGGTGGGGTGATGAACTATCACGTAAAACTTCAGATTCAGCCGCCATTTGAGGATATCAAACCCGACATGACGGCTGGGGTTTCAATTATTGTTGGCGAAAAAGTGGATGTCTGGGCGGTTCCTGCTGAGGCCATCACCACCCGTGACGGTAAGCAAGTAGTTTATGTTTTGCGCGATGGCGAACCGCAATCTGTTGAAGTCACCACCGGTGCCTATTCCGACCAAAAGATCGAAATTATTGCTGCTGACTTATCTGAAGGTGAAACAATCCTGCTCAGTCCTCCATCCAGTTTGACCGAGATGTTTACCAGCGGCAATTTTCTGGGGCGCTAGCGATGACCGAACTCCAGGTATTACCGGTAATCAAGGTTACCGATCTCACCAAAGACTATCATATTTCCGATATTGTGGTCCAGGCGCTCAGGGGGGTATCTCTCGAAGTCTACCCGGGGGAAATCCTCGCCATAATGGGTCCAAGTGGGTCAGGCAAGTCGACTCTAATGAACATGATAGGTTGCCTTGATTCTCCGACCAGCGGGGATTACATTCTTGACGGGGAGCTGGTGTCAGATTTACGCGATGACCAGCTTGCTTTGGTTCGGAATCGCAAAATCGGGTTTGTTTTTCAGAAATATAACCTGTTGCCACGTGCCAATGCCATTGATAACGTCGCTTTACCTCTACGTTATAGCGATAACCGCGAAGATGTACGCGAGCGGGCCATTGAAGCGCTCAAATCGGTTGGTTTGGATGATCGCATGTACCACAAACCTAATGAGCTCTCTGGCGGTCAGCAGCAGCGTGTAGCCATAGCCAGGGCAATTGTCAACCGCCCAGCCATTATTCTGGCAGATGAACCAACCGGCAATCTGGACTCCCAGGCAGGGAAGGACATTATGGATCTGCTGCTCAAGTTGAACCGTGATTACAAAGCCACAGTGTTGATCGTCACACATGATGCCGATGTGGCCGGTCAGACAGATCGGGTAATCCGTCTTCGGGACGGGTTGATCCAAGAGGAGGTACGGCAATGAACCTTCTCGAAACTTTGAAAGAAGCCATCAACAGCATAAACGCCAACCGCACCCGTTCATTTCTTACGATTCTTGGTATTGTGATTGGTGTGGGGGCAGTGATTGGTTTGATGGGAATCGGTCAGGGAGCGCAAGAGACTATCACCGGTCAAATCTCATCGATTGGCACGAATGTGGTCTATGTGATGTCTGGGAACTTTATGCAGAACGTACGCAATGCCCGACCTATCACGATGAATGATGCTGAGGCACTGATGAATCGGACTAAAGCCCCAAGCATTCTCAGGGTTGCCCCAGTCAACATGACCGCTGCTGAAATGCAATTTGAAGCCAACAGTATGACCGCCGATGTGTTTGGCGCAACAGCTGCGTTGGCTCAAGTGCAAAGCATCGCTTTGGCCGAAGGGGAATTTATCAATCAAACTCACCTTGATTCACGCGCTGCAGTGGTCGTGCTTGGTCCTGATGTGGCTGAGAAACTGTTCGGCCGGACCACAGGGTTGGTAGGCAGCAGTGTGCGCATTAAAGGCACACCCTATCGGGTGATTGGCATTACGGTCAGCAAAGGCGGTGGGCAGATGAGCTCACCTGACCGGCAGGTTTATCTACCGTTAACTACTTACCAATTGCGCCTCGGCCAATCCAGCGATGGCAGGGTGCAATACATTGCTGTTCAGGCGGTAGATAGCAAAAGTGTCACGGATGCTATTCGTGAAGCCAATGCTATCATGCGCGAAAGTCATCGCCTGACCAATCGACAAGCCGACGACTTTACTGTCACCAACCAGGAAGACTTTCTCTCCATTGCCAACTCTATCACCTCGGTGCTGACGGTCTTTTTAAGTGGTATCGCGGGAATTTCGTTGCTGGTGGGAGGGATTGGCATCATGAATATCATGTTGGTTTCGGTTACCGAACGCACCCGCGAAATTGGCCTTCGGAAGGCGCTGGGAGCTCGAAAAAGCGATATTATGCTGCAGTTCCTGAGCGAATCAGCTTTATTAAGCATGATTGGTGGGTTGCTGGGTATTGGACTGGGGTGGCTATTAGCAGCAGCAGTTGGCGCTTTTGCCCAACAAGCGGGCACAGTACTCAATCCGACCATCGAAATCCAGTCTATTCTACTGGCTACACTGTTCTCGACAGCGGTGGGTGTGTTCTTCGGATTGTACCCTGCTTCCAAAGCCGCTAACCTCGAGCCGGTGGAAGCGTTGCGTTACGAGTAGAAATCAAGTTTTAGGAGTTAAAAACGGGAGCCGATTGATGAAGGCTCCCGTTTGTTATCCGGTGATTGGTCTATGGTCTACTGCCGAGAGTTACCGGAATATCCAGCTGGTTGTTACCTCGTAAAACCGTAAAGGTAATGACATCACCTGGATTTTTATGCAAGACCATATAAGCCATCAATTCACTGAAATCCTTGATGGATTGCCCGTCGACCCCGATTATCAGATCACCACCACTATAGAGGTTCTGATATTCAGTTTGCAGCGTTGAACCGCGGATGCCCGCTTGCGAAGCAGGACCATCAGGCGCAACGTCCGTAACATAAGCACCAGTTGCCTGGCTTAAACCGAGGGCTTTAGCAAGAGCAAGGGTCATATCTGGCATGGCTGAAAGGCCGAGATAGGGGTAATCGTAGCTGCCGTTGGCGATCAGTGAAGGCACTACCTTACGCACGATATTGGACGAAATCGCGAAGCCGATGCCAGTGTTGACTGCTTCTCCAGTGACACTCTGACCAGAAGTCTCAATGGCACGGTTGACGCCGATCACCTCTCCGTTTAGGTTGAGAAGTGGTCCACCGGAATTACCAGGGTTAATTAACGCGTCGGTCTGGATCAGATCGCCGGTGGTAAAGCTCACCCCTGATTCTGTGGTGCGGATGGAAGAAAGCGTGCGACCGCGGGCTGAAATGATGCCAAGAGTCATGGTTCCGGCCAAGCCAAAGGGGTTGCCAATCGCCACTACAGAGGTGCCGACCGCGGCCAGGTCGGAATCACCCAAAGGCAGAACGGTCAGTTCATCGGCTGGGACCTCTACCTTGATCACTGCCAGATCAGAATCAGTATCGATGCCCACAAGGGTGGCTGGTACCTTCAGTCCGGAGGGGAAGTGGACCTCGAGATCCGAAGCTTCTCCGGCGACATGGTAGTTGGTGACAATGTGGCCTTCCTTGTCAATGACAAATCCGGTACCTTGACCACCGCCGACAGTTTGGTCGTTTTGTACAGTGCTAAACATGATCGACACCACACCCGGGTTCACTTTTTGGTAGAGTGCCTCAAGTGTGCCTGGGGCAATCGTGTCCGCGGCTGAAGGGAGGGGCGGCAAGTTGCTTTGGGGCACCTTGGTTGCAGCCCGTGATGGTTGTGTTTGAACTTCAGTGGGTTCACTTGGTATAAGTGTTTCAAGTTGTTGCGGGATGGCAGTTGCCAAACTGTCACCGAGTTGTTGGGGCAGGCTGAATACCCCGCAGCCCAACACAACCAGCATGGCCATGAAGATTAACACAAAAGTACGGATAGCTTTTTTTCTCATATTTACCTCGACGTTGTAATATCTCAAAATTGAATTAATTAAATCACTTATTTATTTAATTTTGATTAACGTATGAGGCTTTAAGATGAGCCAATCACCCCAGCGGAAATTATGTCCAGCATCGCAGGTAAAGACGATATATAGCGCGGTGATGTTAAAATTCACCGTAATTTTATTTGGCAATTGCCGATAAATTTCAGACACTTTTCGATTTGTTTATAACAGAATTGAAATGTTGATTGTTCTTAATTATTTCAATCTGTTGACTGCACTCTCAACTGTTGTCATCGGCCAGAATGAGAATTGTCTTCTTGCCATACCTCAGGAGTGTCGATATTCCCCTCTGACTCGATTTGGTGGTTTCGTCATGCACGTTTTGTAATTTTCATTGACATCGTTGCATAGAATGTGTAAAATGTATTTAATGTTGTAATAACATCATAACAACATTATGTAATTAGCGGTTTTCTTAATTTCTGGCAGCTTGGTTGTGAAATCGAAACTTGTTTCTATTGATCTGTGAAATAAAGAAAGGAGCCTCTCCCATTAAGACAAGAAAGAAGCGCAATATTCTATTAGGACCTCTACCATGTTGATTCTCACCGTTGTTTTGATCTTGTAAGGAGAAAAATGAGTATAAAGAAATTACTGGTTCCAGTTGCACTGTTGATGGTTTTAAGTATGGTGCTCGCTGCTTGTGCCCCTGCTCCCGCTGCAACTCAGGCACCCGCAGCCGACACCCCAAAAAAAATCGTTATTGGCTGGACACCTCCAGACGTAACTGGCGTCTTTAAGACAGCAACCGATTTTTTCCAAAAATCTGTTGATGACGCAAATGCAAATGGACTGGATGTCGAATTAATTACCCAGTCTGTTACAAGCCACATCGCTTTTGCTGATCAAGTTGCGATAATTGAGGATTTCATTCAGCGCAAAGTAGATGTTATCGCGATCTCTCCGGTTGAAGTTGATGTCGTAAAACCAGCGCTCAAAAAAGCTGTTGAGGCAGGCATACCCGTGATTGTAGTAAATATGCTTGAACCGATCGAGGGAGTTAATGCTTCGACGTATATTGGTTTTGATAACACCGTGGGTGCTGAAATTACCGCTTATGCGGTCTTGGACTACTTCGGCGGACCTGGTGTTTTGGGCTTAGGCGAACAGGTTACAGTTGCCCCTGACCAATATCTGGATGTTGAATTCTGGAAAGGTCTCTATGGCGCTCTAACAGATGAAGCCAAAGCTAACATTAAAGGGCGCGGATCCATCATCGAAGGTGTAGCTGGTGACTTCTTCTCCAATGCTCGTGTCCAAGGATTCCACAATGTTGTCGATCAATTCCCAGGTATCGAAATTGTTGGGAACACATGTGCTGCTGACTGGAACCGAGAAAAAGGCGTCAAGTGCGCGGAAGATATTCTTCAGACTAATGCAACAAACCTCGATTTTATCTGGGCAGCATCAAATGAAATGGGCTTAGGCGCGATGTTGACGGCTGACGCTGCTGGACGTCTGGAAGTAGCAAGTACAGCACCTATCATTAGTGATGAAAAAGTTGCAATTTTTACAAACGATGTGACACCCGAATCTGTTGATAGGATTGCTGAAGGAAAGATTATTGCAGAAACCACCCATGGTTTTGCTGATTGGGGCTGGTTCGGTGGAAAATTTGCCGTTCAACTGGCTTGTGGGGAATCAGTTCCTGCAACTTATGACATTCGCCCTCGCATTGCCTATCAAGTTAATGCCCGTCAGTTTTACCCAACCCCCCTCCTCCCAACAATTGATTGGGCGGAAATAAAAACAAATTGCAAGTGATAAGTTTATCCACAATGAGTCAGCCCTTTGGGGCTGACTCATTGGAAACAACCTAATAAGAGAATCTACAATTTTCTTATTATTTATAGGCTGAAGGAGTACGATGGATTTTAAATCGAAAGTGGTCCTTGTAACGGGCGCTGGAAAAGGAATTGGTTTTGCGACCATCGAAAAGTTTGCGGAATTAGGTGCACATCCAGTTATCGTTGACTCAAACTATCAGAATGGGAAAATTGCGCAGTCAATACTGTTAGAGAGAGGTTACGATTCTCTATTATGTGTCTGCGATGTTAAGGATGGATCCCAAATCCGGACAACACTTGAACAGGTAGAGCATAAATGGGGAGACTTGGATGTCCTTGTTAATAATGCGGGGGTCTATATTCAAGGCAATCTAACTGAAACAAGTGAAGAGGATTGGGATCGTTTAATCAGCATTAATTTGACGGGGGCATTTTTATTTTCAAAATATGCAATCCCGCTCATGATGCGCCACGGAGGTGTGATTGTCAATGTGGCTTCTGAAGCTGGACTTGTTGGTATAAAAGGTCAGGTTGCATATAACGTCTCCAAAGCAGGGATAATCGGATTAACAAAAAGCTGTGCAGTGGACTTTGCCGAATTTGGAATTCGTGTAAATAGCGTCTGTCCTGGAACAACAGATACTCCTTTGGTCCAGGCTGCTATTAGTAAAAGTTCGGACCCAGTAGAGGCACGAAGGTTATTGGAAAGTGTACGACCATTGAATCGTCTCGGAAGACCAGAAGAAATAGCATCGGCGGTCGTATATCTAGCAAGTGATGATGCAGCCTATGCTACAGGATCCATTCTAAGCATTGACGGTGGTTATACCGCACAATAAGGAACTTGGAGAAACTCGAATGGCAAGCCAAAAAGTATTGCTCCGTATGGAAGGAATAATGAAGAGCTTTCCTGGAGTGCGCGCTCTGGAAAATGTGAATTTGGATCTTTACGCGGGAGAGGTTCACATTCTCCTGGGTGAAAATGGGGCGGGGAAATCAACATTAATGAAAATACTAAGCGGTTCGCTTGAGCGGGATGGTGGGAAGATATGGATTGACGAGAAAGAAGTCACACGTCTTGATCCTGAACACTCGAAATCGCTTGGAATTGGGATGGTTTACCAAGAATTAAGCCTTTGTGCTAACTTAAGTGTAGCGGAAAATATATTCCTGGGTAATTTACCCAAAACAAAATTAGGTACAGTGAATTGGGTTACATTGGCGCAGATGGCGAGAGACAGCCTGGATTCTTTGAACGTTCGCATCGATCCAAAAACAATGATTAGGGAGTTGGAGGTTGCTGAACAGCAATTAACCGAGATCGCTCGAGTGATTAATACCCAACCTAAAATTTTATTGTTAGATGAACCGACATCTGCACTGTCTGACGCAGAACGAGAGAAACTATTTGACCTTATCCGTTTATTGCAGGCAAAAGGCGTTGGGATTATTTACATTTCTCATCGTCTTGCTGAGGTGCAAATGATCGGAAATCGAGTGACTGTTATGCGAGACGGCCACGTCATCGGCACTTTTCCTGTTAAAGAAGCGGATGAAAATCGCATTATCCAAATGATGGTTGGACGAAAATTGGATGAGCAATTTCCAAAGGAAGAAACCAATGTCGGCGATGTCGTTTTGGAGGTCAATGACCTCTCTTCTGCTAATAAATTCAAGAATGTTAGTTTTAAACTACATTCAGGAGAAATTCTTGGCATTTTTGGGCTGATGGGTGCTGGCCAAAATGAGGTGGCGCGAGCAATATTTGGATTAGACCCAAAGATAAAAGGTGAAATCATTATTAATAAGCGCCGTATGTCTGTCCACAACCCGAACAGTTCAATTCGACATGGTTTGGGATTATTAACCCGTGATCGTCGTGAAGGTTTGGTCCCGATGTTGGAGATTCCTCAAAATGTAACCTTAGCTATTCGCAGCCAAGAGTCCGGTGGACAGTTGATCAACCTTGGTAACGAAAAACGATTAGCCACAGAATATGTGGGATCACTCCAAATCAACCCTCCTATGGTTAATCGAAAAGTCATGTTTTTCAGCGGTGGAAATCAACAGAAAATTATCCTGTCGAGATGGCTATGCAGTAAATCAAAAATATTAATTTTTGATGAGCCGACCCGTGGAATCGATGTGGGTGGAAAAGCCGACGTGTTTCACCTTATGGGCCTGTTGGCTAGTCAAGGGATTGGTATCGTGATGATTTCTTCTGAAATGCCCGAAATACTTGCAATGGCCGATAGAATTCTTGTAATGCGGCGTGGCGAACTTGTAGCTGAATTTACTCATAGTGCTACACAGGAAGATCTATTACGTGCTGCAAGTGAATTCTAAATCTGGAGCGATAAATGTCGAAACTAAGTAATAAATTACCTTCATCGATTGAGAAAAACCAGCGTTATTCAGAACCTGCAAATAGTAACATTCTGAGTGTCCTGAAAAGTGTTCTCCTAAGAGCAGGACCAATCTTTGCGTTTCTATTGTTAGCAATTTACTTATCTTTTGCGTCGCCTCATTTTTTTACGGCCTCCAATTTTGTAAATATATCAAAACAGACATCCATTACTGCTATTCTTGCAGTAGGTCAGACTTTAGTCATTATTACTGGAGGAATTGATCTGTCTGTCGGTGCGATTGCTGCTGTCAGTGCTTCAGTTGCATCTGTCTTGATGACTCAGCAACTTACTATTGGCGGATTAGTTATTGGGCCTGTTGGATTTGGTTGGGGTATCCTGATTGCTTTAATTGTTGGTCTCATTGCAGGGGCTTTGAATGGATTGATTATTTCCAAAGGAAAAATTCCGGATTTTATTGCAACTATGGGTATGTCCATGGTCATCCGCGGTGCGGCGCTATTAATTACGAGTGGATTACCAGTACCATCACATGTGGCAGCAACAGAATTGAAAGGTTACTTGCCCGAGCAAATGGTGTGGTTGGGCAATGGAGATATACTCGGCATTCCGGTGGCTGGGATCATTGCGATTTTAGCTGTGATTATTGGGTGGTTTATTTTACGATATACAGTCTTTGGTCGAAGTGTCTACGCGGTAGGTGGAAACCGTGATGCCGCTCGGGTATCCGGTATCAACATTGATAAGACTAAGATACTTGTATACGTCGTTTCTGGTCTCATGGCTGCGGTGGCAGGTATCGTTCTGGCAGGACGCCTGAACTCGGCCAATGCTTTGATGGCTGATGGCGAAGACATGCGATCCATTGCCTCTGCGGTAATTGGTGGAGCAAACTTGGCAGGAGGTGACGGCGGCGCAGTCGGATCTTTAATCGGTGCATTGACGATGGGAATCTTGGCGAACGGGCTTAATTTGTTGAATGTTAGTGCGTTTTGGCAAAGGGTAATTCAGGGTTTGGTGATTATTTCTGTAGTGCTTTTTGATCAATGGCGGCGTAGAAGAGCCAAAGCTTAAAGGTAAATTAACCTCAACCAGATCTTTATCAATGGAGAGTAAAGCATGAAATATGCTATCAGTAATTGGATATATGGTGATGAGCCGATTGAAGAAACCTTTTTAAGATTGCAGGCTCATGGGTATGAAGGGATTGAGTTGGTTGGAGAGCCTGACCGTTATAATGTCTCTGAGATAAAAAGATATTGCGACATTTACAACATTCGAGTGTCTTCAATCCTAAGTTGGTGCCTAACCGACATTCCGGGGCGCGACGCTGCACATCCAGACAAAGCCATCCGAAAACAGGCAGTAGATTACCTCAAGTATTGCATCGATTTGGCTGTCTCTGTGGGTGCCCCTATCGTTGTCGTCCTACCCGCTCCTGCTGGTAGACTTGCACCGGTAGGAGGAGCCTTAACTGAATCAGAATGGGACAAAACTTATCGAACGGAGTGGGAAAACGCTGTCAACAGCATTCGAGAAGCTGCAAACTATGCTTCCACAAAATCGATAACATTGGCGATAGAACCCTTGAATCGGTATGAATCCTTCCTTGTTACCAATTTGACCCAGGCGAAGAAATTCATAATTGATGTAAGTGTCGACAACCTAAAGATCCATCTGGATACGTTTCATATGAACATTGAAGAAAACGATCTTGCCAAAATCATTCTTGATGCTGGAGATTTGCTTGTCAATATGCACGTCTCTGATAGCAACCGGGAAACAGCTGGCCGGGGACATACCGATTTCCGTAGAATTTTAGAAAGTTTGCGGAAGATTCCTTACCAAGGGTATCTTGTCTTGGAACCAGTACCCCCTGGCTCTAACCCGTCTTTTGACTCGTCAAGAAATTCAGCACTTCGGCTTCGGGAAATTTACGCGAAGGAGGGTATTGATTTCTTGCGGAAAATTGAAGTAGAAATCGAGGATGAAAATTAGCGATAAAAGCAAGGTTTCAAGCGGGTGGAAGATATATCAACATGTACGGATATTGATAATGCGGTGTAAGAGAATTTACCAAATGTTTCTCTGTAACCCATTTGCCACTATTCTTAAAAACAAACGGCTAATTAACACAACTCGTTATTGTGTCATTACAGGATAAACCTTCACCATGCACGAGGTTTATGAACTTTATTATTTGCTCGCCAACAATCGACAAAAGATAATCTTCCAGAAAGGGTTTGTGCTTCCGCATGCCTAACGAAAAATCCAACGAAACACATCTGCAAACAAAAGCAGGCCTTCCGATTAAGTTAACGAAGGTGAATTTGATTCAATTGTTGCCATATATATTATTGGTAGTCGTATTTGCAACAGTTAGTATCACTGTGCCCTATTTCTTTACTCCCACAAACTTAGTCAGCGTTCTCGTTCAAACCTCCTCTCTTGCGCTATTGGCAATGGGACAGGCTGCTGTGCTCATAGTTGGTGGTATTGACCTGTCGATGCCAGGAATAATGGCATTAGGTGCAATCTTTGGGGCGATGTTTATGCGGGATGGTGGAGCACCATGGATTGCACCCATAATTATGATTGCTGTTCCCTTCCTGCTGGGCTCAATTAATGGGTTCGCGATCAGTTACTTCAATATGATACCCTTTGTAGTTACACTGGCGATGCAAGCCATCACGGGGGGTGCGGCAATAATGATCACAAATCAAATCAGCATTTCGGGTTTACCAAAGACTTTTACTGAGACGGTTATGTCAAAAGTCCTGGGAATTCCAGTACCGATTCTGATGGTGATCTTTGCTGCGATTGTGATCCAGTTGTTTCTGAAGCGTAGTGTATACGGTCGTTGGTTATACGCTTCAGGCACCAACATCCGCGCTTCTTTGGTTTCAGGGGTTCCAACGAAAAAAGTAGTCTATTTTGCCTATGCATTTTCCGGCATCATGGCCGGTCTGGCTGCCATTATCCTTACCTCAAGGTTGGCGTCCGCAAGCCCTCAGATGGGGAAGGACGCTCTGGTTATGGACATCATTGCGGCCGCAGCGGTTGGTGGCGTCAGTACCATGGGGGGTGTCGGCACAGCAATTAATGCAGTAATAGGAGCCAATTCCGACAGGGCAATTGCATCTAAATTCTTTTTGCGGGAAAACGATGTTTTTGGGCATTTTGAGTTGATAACATGCACATAGTTTGGCTCATTTACGTGTCTCATCGCCTAAGAAAGTAATCTTAATGGTCACGATGGTTGTCTTATGTAGCTAATGTATATAGAAAACTTGAGTGAGGTATTAAAAATGGGTCCAAAAAAGACAAAAC
>JBASOE010000075.1:0-14948 GCA_049657925.1 Anaerolineaceae bacterium | reverse complement strand
TTACCGGGTCAACCCACCATCACTATAATCGATTGTTCGCCTTACCGAAACCATGGTGACAACCCACAAAAATACTTTTGATCTTTCTTGATATCAAGCTCCTCACCACCCCTACGGGACGTCGAATACACGTAAAGTACTCAACCTGTCTCAGGTTATCGGGCAGAGTCCTCGTACAAGGGCGCGATGGGTGCAATTTTCACCCATCCGCCAAACACGACCCGATCAAATATTCGGCGGATTGACCAAAAGAGAGGCATTCCGCCCTACAACAAAAACAAAACACCTTGGTGTAGGTATGGCAAGATAAAGACCATGGGGTACATGCTCAAATTTTCCTGATTCCCAAGTTGTGGTAAAAATCTACCATGCAAAAGAACGTGTTGGATAGCTTGAAAATTGTTGCCATCTGCCTGGTCATTTTGTTGTCATTGCTTGGGCAGGCTGAACCGGTCAGAGCTATTGACACCGATCGCCCCCTTGCCGAGGTTGCCCCCTGGGAACTAATTTCGGCGATGAACACCTTGCGCATGGCCAACGGCTTGCCGCCACTCATCGAGGACCCCATCATCAACGCAGTCGCCCAATCCACCGCCCAGATCATGGCCGATACCCTGGCCACCTGGCACATCGGAGATGCCCCCGGGCGTATCCAGGCGGCGGGTTACGGCGGTGGTGCACGCGTACTTGCCACCGAAAACTTTGCGGTCGGCAGCGATGACATCACCCTCGATATCATCATGTTCAATTATTGGAACGACGCCGACCACATGTTGCCCGCCGTCAAATCTCAATACTGCCACATCGGTGCCGGTTCCGCCAAAGCCAGCAACGGCATGACCTATTACGTACTACAGGCAGCCGCGGTCGCTGGTCAAGCCTGTGCCCCTGTCGATTATCCGGTCAATCCGGTGGATCCCAACAATCCAAATGTTCCGATTGTCCCTGGTGTACCTCAGATCATCATCCCAGTCGAAAAAGTCGAACCCGACGAAAGCGGCAACTATGTTCACGTGGTCAAAATGGGTCAATCTTTCTGGTCCATTGCCGTGGCATATGGTGTCACTGGAGACCAGATCCGCGGTTGGAACAACTTGTATCAAAGCTATGTGTTGCAGCCGGGAGATGAATTGACCATCCTCGGTCCGAACGCGCAAAACTATGCCACCCCCACGCCCTCCAACCAGGTCATCCTGTCCACACCCGAGGCGGATGGACGCATCGTGCACGTCGTCAAGGTGTATCAAAACCTCGAGATTATCGCCAGAACATACGGGGTCAGCGTGGATAGTTTGTTGACTTTAAATGGCTGGTCTGTGGATTGGCCTTTACAGGTTGACCAAAAATTGTTGATCAAAGGCCCCAACTGGACTCCCACCCCCACCGAGCTCCCTCTTTCACCCATTGAGATGCTCACCCCCGCTGCGGATGGCAAGTATTACCACCTGGTCAAAGATGGCCAAAACCCTGCCTGGATTGCTGGGTATTATGGGGTAACGGTCGATGAACTCTTGGCATGGAACTACCTGACAAAGGAATCGATCTTGTACGTGGGAGACAAATTGTTGCTCAACGTCACCCCGCCCGCAACCAACACCCCCACGCCGCTTCCAGCCACCCCCACTCCCCCGCCAAGCGCAACACCAACCGCCACCCTCGCTCCAACCCGCACCTTGGTGCCAACCTCGCTCCCCACCCCAACCTCAACCCCTGCTCCTGCAGGAATACTTACCGGAGCCTCGGCATGGCTATGGGGTCTGCCTGTGTTAGCGATTGCCCTGGCAGCTGGATATGTTGTGGTCAATGAGAGAAAGAAGAAGCTTGATTCTAAAAGTTCGAATACCTAGAGTTCTGGACCTGAAGGATCTTCAAGTTCAGGCAACTCGGGTGGATCAACATCCTGTTGATTGTCTGGTTCAATTTCTGATTTTTGAGGGAACTTCGGCATGATTTCTTGCTTTTGAATGATTCCAACCATCCCGAAAATGAGTTCTGCGACCAACCAGATGACCCGATTCATTGCCGCATACACTGCGATGGTTTCAACTGGAGCAATGCTAGCGAAGACAAGCGCCAAAACAGCCTCCCGTACTCCAATGCCTCCTGGAGCAAAAACGGCGACATAACCTACCGACCAACTCAACGCATATCCCCCTATATAAGGGATTGATTGCGAAAGTTTAAGCGCTGGGAACATCGAAAAGAAACTGAGTCCGATCAAGATCCAGAGTAATAGCGAGACAGGAATGATAAACCAGACGCTTGCGATCTTTCCGGCGACATATTTTTGAAAATGCCTGTTTATCAATAACAGACTGATCACCCACAGCCCAATGACCAAAGCACAGATTAGCAAGGCAGACTGTGTGGTTATCTGAATATTCAAAAGTTGGCTCACAAGGTCAAAGCGGGACATACAGACCGCTACCAATCCAACTACCGCTGCGGATGATAACAACCAGTAGTTCTCAAGAATGAAAGATCGGGTAATTTGTTTTGTGTTGAAACCGTGCATCCGATAAGCTCCGAATCGGCCCACAAAATGCCAGACACCTCCCGGAATATATTTACCTAGAGAAGTGACGCCATATAGCCCTATAGTCTTAACATAGGCTTGGCTCCAACCTTCTGCTTGCAAAGATAATTGCACTAAAAGCACGATGAGCAATTTTCCGATAAGTAGAAGCAATAGTGATGCTATAATCCGAAAAATTGAAATGTGATTGATTAGGTCAATGACTTCAACTCTATGCTCGAAAAAATAATAGCCAGCACCAACAATGACAAGTACCAACCATAGCCATTTGAGAATAGTCAGTAATTTGGTCTTGTCTTTGCTCGGTTGCGGATTTTTTGATTGCAATTTGGTTTGCTTCTTTCTGATTATTAGATTACTATTTTAACATACCATGTGTTTTAGAGTTTAGCACAGTGGCAGAATGACACAATACCTCTTGTCACGCACGGGTATCTAGGTTTTTTCGTATGTAACTCAGTTATAATATACCTAATTCATTTTAGAGTAGGGAATTTAAATGACCGAGCCCAGGACAGTTTCAAGCGATTATTCGGATTATAGAAATACATTCATAGGTTCCTTCCGACAAATAATAAATGAGACCCCTCCTCGCGAATTGGATGAAGCTGCCTTCCCAGCTTACTCACATCCGAACCCGATTATCAACTGGATCTATTGGCGCAGATTAAAAGCCGTGATGGATGAGATCAAACTTGGGGGCGAGATTGACTGTGCGCTCGATTTTGGGTGCGGCAGCGGCGTGCTATTACCGTTCCTCGCTTTTTATGCGAAACAGGTCATTGGCGCTGACCTAGATACCGCCCCATTTTACAAGATGCAAAAATACATTGATTTTCCGGATACGATCGAAATCTTGGACCTCAACCGAACAGCCTTGGAAACCCTGCCTTCGGAAACGGTGGACCTGCTCACCGCATTAAACGTACTTGAGCATATCGATGATCCCACGTCGGCGATCGACCAGTTCTTTCGCATCCTGAAACCGAACGGGAAAATGATTGTAGCACTGCCAAAAGAGAACACTCTCTATCGTTTCGCCAGAAAGTTGGCAGGCAAAGAATTCACAGGCAACTACCATTCAACAACTTATGACAAAGTTGAAGTTTTATGCGCCGCTCATGGACAATTAAACTTTCTGCTCAAGCATTCGATTTTCAATAACGTATTTCATATATTCAGTGCAGTGAAGCGGTGAGAGAGTTGTTGAGTTTTTTCCTGCCTTGGGTTGCCTCAGTCCACTGGGTAATACCGGTTTTTCCTGTCATAATAGAGTAATTGCTCTTCATTCTTCCGGATTCTCACAAACATATCGGCCAATAGACCCGCAATCCACAGCAAGATTGCCAGAGATAATAGATAAATGCCAACAAAGCCAACCACTTTATACGGTGAGAAGGCGCCAGTTTGAATGTAATGTACCAGAGTAAAGATCCCGCAGCCAAAGGCAATAATGAAAGGCAGCAGTCCAAGCAATCCAAAGAAACGCATGGGTTGATAGTCTCGGTAGGCACGAATAATGATTTTGATTGTATTCACAAAATACTTGAAGATGCTGCCTGCCACCCGTGATTTTCTTTCAGGGAAGTACTTGATCGAGACAGGCAATGTTCGAATGACCATTCCCTTATTCGCCAGGTCAAGGAACGATTCTTGTGTGTAGGTAAACTGCCCAGTCAGATTCAGCCTGAGCATGGCTTCTTTGGAATAAGCTCTAAAGCCACAGCTGACGTCGGGGTAGTCCTTGCCGACGATTCTGCTGATCAGGTTGGACATCTGCCTGTTGCCCCAAAACTTCACCCCAGACATGAACTCGGGTTTGACCAATTTGCCATTGGCGTCGGTAAAACGATCGCCTGAGACAAAATCAGCCTTTCCATCCAGAATCGGTTTGATCATCAGCGGGATGTCGTCTGGTGAAAACTGACCATCCGCATCAATGTTCACCATCAGATCGGCACCAAGTTCAAGTGCTTTTTCCAAGCCGGTCTTAAACGCCGCCCCCACCCCGCGATTGTAGTTGTGTGATACCACGATCGCGCCTGCTTGTTCGGCCATCTCTGCAGTGCGGTCCTTCGAACCATCATCCACGACCATTACCTGGATCACGTCAATGCTTTCCATCTCCCGTGGCATTGATTCAATGACCTGGGAGATGGATTCTGCTTCGTTATACGCAGGGATGAGAATTGTTAGCAACATTGAACCGCCTATGCAATTTTCTAAGTTAACCAATCATTTGTCTGGCACAAATCACAATCCATCATATGTGTCACCGCCTACCCGAAATGCTATGTAGGACCATTTATTAACAACACAAAGTTGCTCATAAATGACAAATGTTTGTCCCAAAGAGCCACGCTGGCATAAAAAATACTTCAGTTTGATGCTTGATATTATCATGAATTAATTAAACCACCCGGTAAAGTTTTCAGGGCTCAATAACAAGCGGAGAGGTCCACTATACATAAACAACACTAAAAGAATTATAAGTGTTGGAATCATGATGAATTTGGATTTTACACGCTCCAGCCCATATATTAATAATGCATAATATGTGCCAATTATGGGAAAGAGATAGCGGCCTTGGACAGCTACGTGTTTAAATCCAAACTTTAATTCTGAGTTGTAGTTCCACACTAAGATAGTTAATGTTACGCTGACAACAAATACAGCCAATGCTGTGTGTACTGTTCCCCAATCTTTTATGCCTCTAACAGAAACTAGAATAATCCAGAGAAATAATATCGGAAAAAAGCCGGCCACATAAGGAAAATAATTGTTGTGTCCATGAAAGCCATATGTCTTATCGGCCATGTGGCCAATCCAACTATAAAAAACATATTGGACAGGTTCATACCATCCAGCATTAATCGCGCCTCTAATAGTCAATTTTTCTGGAAGTTGCAACGTCTTATCACGCTTTACAAAAGCACTCATTTCACAGATTTGTTCCGTATACATATCCTGACAATTTGGCTCTACTGATTGATATCGAATAATATTGTTCGCATAAAAACTGCCTGCGAGCAATAAGGTAAATGATGTGAAAATAAGCAGTGGTAGAGTGGCCTTCCAGTTATAGAGAATCTCATCAAGGTTCATTCCTCGCCGAATAAAAATAACTATTGTCAGAACAACCATCATGCCAGCAACTGGCAATGCTGTTTCTTTTGTCAGTGACGCCAAAGATATGAGCGCAATCCAAGCCAGCAAGGATTTCAATGGGTACTCAGCCTGAACCATCCGGATGTAATAATATATAGCTGCAGTGATTAACAAATTGGTCAAGTTATCGTAATTTATTCCTCCCGCTAGAAGCGCATACATTAGTGTGTTTGCAAGCATAAATGGAGGTAATAATTGCAACCAGACATTCTTAATGATCCGCGTACCAATCAAATAAGTAAAAAGTATGGTGGTAGTCGACAAAAGAGAATTGACAACTCTATGGAAAATCCACACGTCTGTCGGTGACTCACCTCTTACAACAAGCCCAAAAAGAGATTCCAGACGCCCCCCAAGCCAATAAAAAAGAAAAGGGCTGCCTTTAATATAAACGCCAGACGTAAAAGTGTCTTGGCCATCCACAGGTATCCCCCATGTCTTTGAGAATTTTGTTATATATGCTCCATGTAAACTTTCATCAGGAATAATTCCCCTTTTAATATTAAAAGCAATATATACGCTAAAAAACAAAAATATTGCGAGCATAAAGGTCAACACTATACGATCAGGTTTGCGCACATCAGTGAACTGCATAAGTGAATCCTTTCGATGTGACAGGGAGTCCCCGTGGCGGAAACGCCAACCCAAAAATACTGTCGACCATCACTCCTAATTGATCGGCTATGATGACTTTCTTAGCCAAACCTATCACAAATCGAAATACCCCATTACTGACTTCTTCCAGTGACGCTTTTGGTGAGATACCGGACTTAAATTCAGCATAACGGGTAATCGGACCCTGCAATAGTTTTGGAAAAAATGTTACATAAAGCATGAAGGAAATCAAGTTGTGTTCCGCTTTTATTTTTCTATTATCAATGTCATACATATAAGAAATAGATCCAAACACAAAGAATGACACCCCCAGTAACACTGGCAGATTCGGGGCTTTGAAACCTTCAACGACCACGTTCACAGTTGAAGCAATCATTCCCAAGTACCTGAAGTATATTAGGAACATCAGGTTGGCAGCTATTACGGTGAATAGAACCCATTGGGATGTTTTCTCCCCCTGAATAGCTTTCGCCTTTTCCAACCAAAGGCCAAAGAGGAAGTTGGCAAATCCAAACAATACAAAAATCGTCATAGCTCTTAAGCCTGTCCAACCAAAGAAAAGCAGCGAAACAGGGATTAATAGATATCGTCTGTACTTAACTGGACAGACAAAATAGGCAATAAGTGTCAGAGGAAGAAAGAAAAATAAGAAAATCTGTGACGAAAATACCATGGCGCGTTGACCTTGACTAAATCCTGAAAATCAGGTTAAAGCCCACCCTTTCTTCCAATAAATAAATTTTTGACTTTAGTAAATTGATTTTCCCCTAAAACTTTTACCAAAACTTTTCGAATAGGTTTTTTTAGAACCACGGGATTGGTCAATGCAGAAAGATGGCTAATAGCATTGAGGTGACTTTGGCGAGTATTTGGTCCAAACTTATAGCAGAACAACCGGTTAAAGTCTCCCATCATCACATCAAAATTAGTCAGCTCGATTTTCTGATACTGATCATTGATCACCCAAGCTGAGTAATAACCCTGGCTTTGCGCAACAAATGGGTATACCCGTTCAATTGCGTGCATTAATGAGCCATCTACCATCACTTCTGGTTCTGGGGCGAAGTCTTCATAAGAATAGCCAGCCTCAAAAAGTGGCTTAAAGCATGAAGACCGGTACCAATAAATGCCCCCCAATGGGGCGATCGGTGCTTTCTCAGCTTCCATCGGCACATTTAGTTGTAGCTGTTCTGCTAACGCTTTTGTGTTTACAAAATTGGCCTGCCACTCGTTCCCAACAACCTGAGAATAGTATGAGTGCAACGGAACTGGTGGGACCAACACTCCCAAGCGTGGATTGCGTTCAAAAGTTGTAATGATGTTGTTCACATAGATTTGATTATGCAGAACATTTTCAAAGCAGTGGTAAGAGAAAGACTCGCCAACTGAGTATGGTTTGATGTGCCGTGCTTTCTTATCGTGGGCAAAGCAGATATAGTCGTATTGATCATAGTAAGGTTTCAATTCGATCAGGTGGGCGCTGATCTCCCGCCCCCGGTTCTGAGCGAGTATGACCTTGACCCTACGACCTCCAAAATCAGCAAAGGCCTCCTCGATCTTGGCTTTCTTTTCTTCTGTTTGAGTGGTTATGTAGATATCCGCATCAGGTGGCATCGCTTGGGCATACTGTTTACAATAATCCAATAAATCCATAAAGTATAGATGTAAGAATAGGGCTACTTTGGGAGGGGGATTACTTGTTTTCGGAAGTTCCACTTCCGTTGGCAGGATGTAATTAAGTTGCATGCGGTCTTTGATGTCAGACATATGTGCAGTGCGTAGAATTGTCTCCCAAATCAGATCTACATCATAGCTGGTCTCTGCCCTGAGGTATTCATACAATTCGTAGCCTGGCTGTCCACATGAGACATCCAAATACTCA
Organism: Anaerolineaceae bacterium; assembly: GCA_049657925.1. GTDB lineage: Bacteria > Chloroflexota > Anaerolineae > Anaerolineales > Anaerolineaceae > Mesolinea. Next base: position 6,747 of record JBASOE010000075.1, on the reverse strand, counting down.
TCATAATCATTAAAAAAAGTTTTTCGCTTGAAAATCGGGCAACGGTCCTCTGCAATCAGCTGGCGTGGGTAGAACATGAGTGGGTAGTCTGCGTATCCCTTAAAACGGTCAACATTGACATACACATCTGAATGGTAGCCTTTACGGGTAAAGTCCTCGGTAAAGATCGCTTCGTGCTTACATATCGCGTCGCCATAGTCCCTGATTTCCGGCATTTCTTCCCAATAATGCCGAAAATCTTTGCTGCTAACCAACGATTTTCTAAAAGCCATGAATCCTGTTTGAATATGTTCTGGAATGCGGTTGTACTTACATTTCCTGTAGGGGTCATAATCCATGCCGAAGTGTTTAATAATACCCCAAAAATCCAGATCCCTTTCGTCCATGACATCAAACATTTCTTTGAAGTCATAGACTGGCCCCATGATGGTGTAATTTAGGAGGACGACTTCATCAAACCAATCCAATGTTTCCCAACCATAAGACTCAAGCGCTGCCTTATAAGCCCAGACATCCATTCCTCTGTTCTCACGCTCAAGAATGTGGGGGGTGATTTGCTCCAGTTCGACTTTGCCGGCCGCTGAAATTGGTCCGTTGCTCACAATCAACAATTCTTCGAGGTTTTGAACAAGATTTCTAAGCAGAACTGGGATATAGCGATCAACAACACCGCCTGGGTCATAGAAGAAATAGATTCCAAGCCGTTTTAGTTTAGAGTTCTGCTTTTGAGTGGATTTATCGTTTATCACAACTGGTTGTCACTCCCGCTCTTTATAAAAGCGTTTGAGTCTGTAATAATTGCGTTCGCCAACAACCTTCTTTAGTAAACCCTTTATTCGATTGATGCGCGTATTTCGATACGGTAATGAGATGAGCGATGCTTTGGCGTCTTTTATGATCGACATATGTGTATAGCGAGTACTTGGTCCAAACTTTTGAACCATAGTTCGGTTAACGTCGCCCAACATTTTATTTAAATTTGTCAGGTGCATTTTAGCAAAAACATCGTTTTGAACCCAAGCTGAGTAATAACCCGCTTGCTGTGCCCCATAGGGGTAGAGCCTTTCAATAGCGTGCATGATATTCCCATCGATCTCACCGGTTGGCTCGGCAGGGAAATCTTCGTAACTCAGATCAGACTCATAAAAATATTGGAACGCTTTCGGACGCAGCCAGAATATTGTTCCCAATGGTGCAACGGGCTGTTTATCCCGGTCCATATTGACCTGTATTCCAAAGCGTTTCGCCAGAGCTTTTGAGTTATCGAAGTTGATCAACCATTCGTTACCCAGCGTGATCGAATAGATGCCGTGAATTGGTGGCGGTGGTGCCAATAGACCCAGCCTGGGATTTTGGACAAAAGTCGTGATGATGTTCTCTACGAATAGTCGATTATATAGTACATTTTCAAAGCATTGGTATGAAAACGACTCTCCAATTAGGTAAGGCTTTACTTGCGTCGCCTTTTTGTCGTGCACAAAGCAGACGATGTCATAATCATTTGCGTAAGGTTTTAATCCAAGCAGCAAAGAACTGACATCCCTACCCCGGTTGGGAATAACAACAACAGTCACCTTCCTTCCATTAAAGTCCTTAAATGCTTGCTCAATCTTGTTTTTCTTTTCATCATTATTGGTTGTTATGTAAATATCCGCCTCGATTGGCATCATGTCTGCATAACACTTACAATAATCAATCAGGTCTAAAAAATACAAATGCATGAATAAAGCGATACGAAATTTCTCTGAACAATTATTGGGAAGCAGTGCTTCTGTTGGCAAAATATAGTTCAATTGCATGCGGTCTTTTATGTCCGACATGTTTGCTGTTCGCAAAATTGTCTCCCAGATCAGGTCAACATCATAAGAGCTTTCATTTCGTATATACTTGAAAAGTTCATAACAAGGCTGACCACAAGTGACATCAAGGTACTCTTCATAGTAGTTATAAAAAGTCTTTCGTTTAAATATTGGGCAGCCTTTCTCAGCAATCAATTCCTTTGGATAGATCATTAATGGGTACTCAGCAAACTCCTTAAGATCTTCTGTGTTTACGTATACATCGGACTTGAAGCCTTTGTCGTTAAAATCTTTGGTGAAAATTGCTTCATGGTTGCAGATCGAATCGCCGTAACTGTTGATTTCAGGCATTTCTTCCCAGTATTTCTGGAATTCTTTGCTCTTCAGCATCGAAGATCTTACCGCCATGAAACCAGTCTGAATATGTTCTGGAATGAGATGATATTTACATTTACCATAGGGGTCGAAGTCTAATCCGTAATGTTTAGTGATGCCCCAAAAGTCTAGGTCGCGGATCGCCATCGCATCGAACATCTCTTTGAGCGGATAGATCGGTCCCATAATTGTGTAATTCAGGAGCACAACTTCATCAAAACCTGCTAAAGTATTCCACCCATAGGATTGAAGAGCTTCCTTGTAAGCCCATACATCCAATCCGATATTTTCACGCTCAAGAATGTGCGGCGTAATGGCTTTAAGTGCTATTCTTCCTTCTGCACTAATTGATCCATTGCTGACAATCAACAATTCATCCAGATTCTTGACCAAATCCTTTAGCAAATAGGGAATATAACTGTCTATGATGCCCTCGGGGTCGTAGAAAAAATAGATCCCAAGGCGTTTGATAAGGTGTGCATTTTCAAGTTTCATGAAAGTAAATTATATCCCGAAGTTTTTAAGTATCAACGAAATCTTTGTGTTGTCACCCCAAATTCCTGGTGAATCATAAGGTCTTTCGGGATAAGCACCGAAGTTGGGCTTAATCTTCAGATTATGTTTTACGATAAAGGTCTCGATTGCGTCATGAAGCGATATTGCCTTTCCAGTACACACATTAATAGTGCCACATATCTCCCGCTGAAGTGTTGCCAAAGAGATCTGTCTGGATAATTCTTCAATTGTTATGAAATCATACAAGTTCTTACCCGAAGTGACTGGGAAGAATTCCTTGTTTTCACCTTCCAATTCCAATATTTTTGTAAAAACCGAGTGGTTACGGGCATCATCACCTGTGATATAAAAAGCCCTTAGCCATTGATAGATTACACCACGTGTAGAGCATAAGACACCTAAGGATTGACGAAGCGCATTTTTGGCAATGCCATAATAAGTTGTTGGGTTTGTTGGTGTATTTTCATCGATCACACCTTCCCAATAGCCAACCTCGTGCATGGAACCGAGCACTGCGATTTGTTCAAGACCGGCTTCAACAAGGGATTCTATAAACTTGAAGTGGCCAGGCAGATCCTCCAGATGAGTCTCAGCATTATGGCTGAATCCATTTCGCCATGCCAGGTGAAGACAGGCGTCCACTTCGGGAACAAGGGCTAATACATCGGTGCAGTTCTCAAATAGGTTGGTTTTCAGTTGCTCAGCTCGTTCATCCAGCCCATTGAAATTTACATCAACCGCGATAACCCGCACACCAAGATCAAGCAATGTCTTGACTACATTCTGGCCAATGTATCCATTTGCGCCAGTAACAATGATAGCTCCGTGTTTCATTTTCATAACCATGGCTTAGTTCTCATCTTTCATAAAAATCCATACCATATTATGCACCCGGTTTAGCGGCCTTCGTTCTTGCCGTAAAGGATAAAATGTACCAATGGGTTGATCTCAGCCTCGCGCACATCCGCGTACTTCTCAAGGTACTGACTTGTATTGAAGGTAGAAGATGGGTTTCTTCCTTCCTTCCAGCCGACCTTGATAAAGTGTTTTAGTGGGTCCACATCCGCAATACGTACGTCAGGGTAGGTCTTCAAATAATAAACAGGGTCAAACAACTTGCTTCTCTTAACCAGCTGATAGTCGTCTCGGAAGAGCCACATTATGATCGGCTCAACTTTCGTTTGAAACTTCGGAGTGGCCGGGTTAACTTCCAACTGCTGCTCAGAGCGTAATCAACCACTTCTTGCTTGGTCAGATCCAATTCATTGCTAAGGTTGACATTCTGCACTCGCAAGACTTCATTGATGCTTGCCAGTCTCTCTCGTTCTCTTCGCAAGTAGCTCAATTGAACAATATGACGATGCTCCTGATCTTTTTGTGCAACTACCTGCTGATCGAGCTGATCGTGCTTGCTTTGCAGGTCAGTGAGTGCTTGCTGCGTGTCACTGAGCTGTTCTTTTAATTGATCGTGCTTGCTTTGCAGGTCAGTGAGTGCTTGCTGCGTGTCACTGAGCTCGCTGTTAAGTTTTTGAGTGGCCTCTTCTAATTGCAACTTTAACTGTTGAAGGTGGTTAAGTTCCGCAAGCAATTGATTATTTGTGCCCCTCAGCTGGACAATGGTCTTTGCAGTTTTATAATGGCGCTTAACTCTCAGCCGTTCTATTTCGTTTCGCTGGATTTGAATTAGGTCCAGAATTGCGGTGATACTGCTGGTAACTTTCGGTTCTTGTCGTTTTTTTGAACTAATCTCTCCGTATGCAATTTTCCACTCATCCAGATGGTCGCTTAGCAACCAACGTTGGCGTACATCTCGTTGGGCACTTTCCACCATCGCGTGCCGTAGCCCAGAGTCTTCGATCAGTTTACTCAGCGCAAACACCCAATCTTCTGTTGTTTTTGCTAAAAAACCGTTTTGACCATTACTAATGACACTTTGATAAGGATCAAGGTCAGCATAGACACCTGGCAACCCAAGCGAAGCATACTCAAAGAATTTGATGGCGCTTTTGCATCGATTGAAGAAATTGTCTTCAAGTGGTGCGATCGCGATATCCGCAGATATTTTCTGCACGGATTCAATATAGGATCGGTAATCGTAAATCATGTTTGGTTGTATCATTACATTGTTGCGCGTACTCAGACCAGAGGTCGGGTTTATACCAACAAACATGAACTCAACACTGTCCCCAAATTTATCAGAAACCAATACAAGTGCCTCGTTAATTGACTCCAAATCAGCATTGTGAGTCGACGTACCAATGAAGACAATCCGAACTGGTCTCTTTTCTTCCAATTCACGTGCAGGCTGGAAGTGCCACAAATCTGCATCCAGGTAATTTGGTAAGACATAAATTGATGAGTTCATCCCACGTAAAACATCCTTCAACACGCTTGTCGTGACAGTAACCGCATCAACTTGTAGAATGGTATTGAGCAATGGGAGCAGTGCATCAGCGAAGAATCCAGTAGTTCGCATCGGATGGTTTAGTGGCAAGTCAAAGAGGTAATCATCTAAGTCCAATACCACAGGGATATCGCTCTTTTTTCCAAGAGCTAAAATCGCCTTGAAATCATCAACGTTGCGCGAGAAATCTCGTTGAATGACAATGGCACTCAAACGCTCCAAGTAATCTTCTAAAACAACAGATTGCTTCTTACCTGCCAGCCGTACCAAACCCAGGGGGTTAAGCGGGCCGCATACACGGTACTGCTCCAAAGCAGTGATCGTGGTGTTTTCGGTGATAAAGGCAATTTGTTTCGAACTCATCCGGGGATTCTCGTCCTAATCATCGTGAATTTTTTTGAATTCCTGAAAGGTTTGCCATTCTTCAGATTCCAATAACGTGTTAAGCTGTTGGAAGTAAGTATCTCTTTGTTCGCGTATTTCAGCCAAGCTTTCATTGTTCTGCTCAGTGTCTACGACAGGCACCACCCTGTCTGCGTTGGAGGGTGATGGTACTGTGGTCGTATTCCTGGACTGTTCAAGCTCATTCATCTTTTGACGCAAATCCTGATTTTCTTTCATTACAAGGACTACTTTTCGTTCGTAATCGTAGACCAGTTGATGGCTTGGAATGTTTGCTTTCCGGAACAACATTGCCCAAGGAGTAAGAAAAGTCGCATCAAAATCAAGGTCACGATAGAAACCATGTCTGGCAAATTCTCTTGCCCACGTTTCCATGGGTTGGACGTTAAAGTGGGTCGCTTCGCTGTAATCATGGGGGCTGGAAGAAAAAAGAATCCGATCTGCGTGCTCGCAAAGGTTCTTGACAGCACATGCTGCATCTATCTTTTCCATGTGTTCCAAAACTTCAATGCAGACGATTAGGTCATAACTACGGTTAAAATCAATGGAAATTGAACCTACCCAGCAGTATGGCTTGACTTTTTCAACCACCTGTGAGATTGCGTAAGATGAAATATCGATCCCCCAGGCTTCAACCTCGCGATCTCTGAGAGTTTCTACTAGAATACCCCAGGCACATCCCGCATCCAAGACGGACTTTGGGTTGAGGTCGGTCACAATCCTATCGGCAATATATCCAAAGAAATTTAGCCAATGTTGGTCGTGAGCGTAGGGAGATCCGCAGTTATTTGCATAATATCGTTCGTCGAAAAGAGACCCGGGAACGTGTCCCACAATTGCCATTATGCCTCCACAACCATATCTAAACCATTTTTCCAGTTCTGCAGTTTCAGCTCTAGAGTTTTAGCCAATTTATTTGCATTCAACACGGAAATCATCGGTCGTTGGGCTAATGATGGAAATTCATAATTTTTACCGTGATCAACTTGCTGGACTATCTGTTCTTCCCTGTGAGGATCCAACTCAAGAATCGCCTTTGCCCACTCATACCGACTGCACGAGCCCTCACCCGCACAGTGATACAACCCACCCTTTTCACTCAGATAGCCGAATACATCATCCCGTCCCTGCGCCAATACGAGCGCCGTGACCTCCGCCAGCATACGTGCTGAGGTCGGAGAGCTGATCTGGTCGTCCACCACACGCATCACTTCCTGTTGGCGCGCCCACTGCAACACCTTGGTCACAAAC
>JBASOE010000074.1:0-1641 GCA_049657925.1 Anaerolineaceae bacterium | reverse complement strand
GATCCAGACCAATGCGATTGTTGCGAAAACTGAGCCCCAATCCCTAAGAAACACTCGTCAACCTTCAGAAAGCGCGCTTCATGCAAACAACTTCAGTCTGGGACTTTATTCAGAAACAAATCCTCGGCATGCAATGGTTAAATGAGCTGATCGGTGGGCTTCTCGCTTCTTTGGGGTTGGACACCACCAACCGCTGGGTTGGCAGCCTGCAATTCTTCCTTTATGACGTCATTAAAATTACCGTTTTATTATGCCTTTTGATCTTTTTCATCAGTTATATTCAAAGTTTTTTCCCGCCGGAACGCAGTAAAAAAATCCTGAGCAGGTTTAGAGGGCTGGGTGCCAACACAGTCGCGGCATTGCTCGGCACGGTGACCCCGTTTTGTTCCTGTTCGTCAGTGCCCATTTTCATCGGATTTACCTCCGCCGGGCTACCGCTTGGGGTCACTTTTTCATTCCTTATCTCTTCGCCGATGGTGGATCTGGGCTCCTTGATACTTTTGACCAGCATTTTTGGTGCAAGAATCGCAGTACTCTATGTGATACTCGGTCTGGTAGTCGCCATTGTTGGGGGAACGATGATCGAGAAGCTGCATATGGAGCCTTACATCGAGAGCTTTGTGCTGAAAGCAGGCAGCGTAGACATCGAATCACCCGATCTGACGACCAAGGACCGCTCGATGTATGCCAAGGAACAAATGCTTGCTACCTTTAAGAAGGTATTCCCATACATTCTGATCGGTGTTGCAATCGGCGCTGTAATTCATAACTGGATACCAACCGAATGGGTAGTCTCCCTGCTGGGGCGCAATAATCCCTTTGGCGTCATCCTGGCGACACTTTTGGGCTTGCCATTCTACGCCGATATCTTTGGTACCATCCCTATTGCCGAAGCTTTGCTCTTCAAAGGCGCACAATTGGGCACCGTTCTGGCGTTTATGATGTCGGTAACCACACTCTCCATCCCTGCGTTAGTGATGCTGCGGAAGGCGATCAAACCGAAACTGTTGGCGCTGTTCGTGGCGATTTGCGTGGTGGGCATTATCCTGATTGGCTACCTGTTCAATGCGTTACAACCGTTGATCTAATAAACTGGAAAGGAAACATCGAGATGGTATTGTCAAATTTTAGGAAGAAAAAAGAGGACACCTCTGGTTGCTGCGGCCACATAGATGAAGCAAGCTTTACAAAAGCTGAGGCGGCTAAGACTGAAGGCGCAAGCGTCAAAGTACTCGGCAGCGGCTGCACGAAGTGTAACCAGCTCGAAGCCGCCACCAAAGCGGCGCTCGAACAATTGGGCATGGACACAAGCATTGACCATGTAAGGGACTTTGCCCAGATCGCTGCCTATGGGGTAATGTCTACCCCTGCCCTGGTTGTGGACGGAAAGGTCGTTTCTTATGGTAAGGTTCTCAAGACGGATGAGGTTGTGTCAATTCTAAAAAAGAGCAGGGGTTAATATGGCAGAGCAAGAAAAAGCATCAGGCATCGGTTTTTTTGAGAAATATTTGACTGTTTGGGTACTGTTATGCATGGCAGCCGGCATCCTGATTGGCAAGTACTTGCCGGCGATCCCTGAATTTCTTGGGAAAATCCAATATTATGGACAGAATATCCCCATCGCCATCCTGATCTGGATCA
>JBASOE010000073.1:0-2570 GCA_049657925.1 Anaerolineaceae bacterium | reverse complement strand
TTCTTGAATAGTCGTCCACATCCCTGACTGGCAAGTTCCTTGCACCATCGTCTATCTGTAAACCTTCGCCAACATAGTTAGTATATGGGCTAAGGATCCCGTAACGGAGATCTTTGTTCATCTCCTCGATCAAATTTTCCAACCAACCTACACCTGGCACAGTGTCGTTGTTAACGAGTGCAATAAATTTTCCAGAGCTAATCACAATGCCTTGATTCACAGCACCGCTAAATCCTCGATTCTCTTTATTGTGGATGATTAATACCCGTGCATCCTGCTGACCTATCTGGTCTAACCACTCCGATGTGCTATCCGTCGAGGCGTTATCAACAAAAATAAATTCAACATCAAGTTTTCCACAAGTAGTGCACAGGGCACTATAACAAGCCTGCGTATACTGGATAGCATTGAACACCGGCACGATGATACTTGCGTCCAGAAAGCGCTTGATTTGCACCTCCTCAGATTTCTGATTGTTGGGATGTGGCATGTCAAGTGATGCGACTGGGAGACGCTGCTCGCGTAGACCATATTTGAGATAATGATATAGTGGGTTTATACCATCTCTCTTGACGTCTGCGTATTGTTCCAGATAGAAATTGGTGTTGAAATTATCTGAGGGGTTACGACCTTCCTTCCAGCCAAATTTGATGTAATGCCAAAGCGGATCGGTTTCCGCCAACCGCACATCATCGTAAGCACTGTAGTAAAAGATGGGATCGAACAGACCAGAATTCTTGATCTTCTGGTAAATAAAGTGATCCTTCACAATCTGCTTCATGGCTAATTTCTCCTAAACAACGCTGCAAACTTCCGTAAAGGCTTCGTGAGTTTCCAGCTATTGCTAAGCGCGTAACCTGCTATCTCTTTCTTGGCATTTGCCAGCTGACTCGAAAGTCCAGAAGCCTCTAGGCGGGATTGGGCTAACTCCTTCTCCACGCCCACTTGAAGCTCTGTCTGCTTTGCAATTTGGCTTTCCAAGTTCAGCAATCGAGTTGCTATCTCAAAAAGATGGGGCATTAATTCTGTGTGCTCTTCAGCAAAGGCGATATGTCCAGCTAAGTATTCCTGTGATTGTTCATGTGAAGCTAAATCCCCTGAAGTAATGCTTGTCAGAAAATTGTCAATGACCTTCATTTCTTCTTCTGACTGGCATTTCAAGAATTTGAGATTTTCGATCTCACTCACCAATGATGGTTGTTTCTCCTCAAGTGTTTCTTTCTGCCGAATCAAAAGCTCAATATCATCTTGTGATTGCTTAAGTGATTCGCTCAATGACTGCATCTTACTAGCAAACTCGTCTCGTGAGAGGGACAAAGCCACTTCAACCGCAGCAATCCTCTCAGGTTTTAGGTCTTCAGAAGAATCAGTAAGAACCGAGCTAATATCGCTAATAGCTGTCCCGCTGTAAGCATGCATTCCTATCGTTACAATTTCTTCTTTCCCCGAGATGATTCTGGGTCCCAACACGTTTTCAGTGGGGTTGCGTTTCGTAATAACTACCATTGAGTTCAGGAGCTCAATAGAATGCATCCTTGCTAATTCTACATCACTGAATTCAATACCATATGCAGACTCAAAATCAGCCAAGTAGTTTTTTCGGGTCATTGGCTTTTTCCAATGTTCGAAGTTCAAAATGTCTGTGAGACGTTTGACAAAAGCTGATGCGCCAATTCGAGAGTAAATTCCACCATGAAACTGGTCCCAAAAACTTGTATGGAAATCTTCGATTATATATAAACCACCTTCCTTCAAGACAGGAAAGTATCTTGAAAAAGCCTTGATCACATCAATCGAATCGTGAGATCCATCGTCAATGATTATGTCGTAGGTCAGAGAATTTTCCAAGACTTTTTTCTGAGTCTCATCTTTCAACGCGTCTCCGAAGACGAAATGAATCCTCTTATCTATAAAAGTTAGGTTTCCGCAATGCTCATCGATGTCGCAACCGATTATATGATTAGCTTTTGTGAAATACTTTGCCCAGATTTCTAGTGATCCACCGTTTTGGATTCCAATTTCAAGCAGATCGATAGGCGTGTCTTTGTATGATTTAAATAAGCGATCCCATTCATTTAGGTAAAAAAACCATTTGTCTGAAATTTTCCCTTCATGTCCGAGATGAAGCTCTTTGATCGTTGTAGTTTCAAGCATAGTTCCTCAATTAATACACTATCCTAGCCAGGTCATCCATCCAAAACATAGGTTTCACGTGAACTGCGACTGTCAGATTACTGCAATCCAACACACTCACCATCGGTCGATTAGCCGGCACGGCAAACTCATTGCTCTTGGCGGGTAGCAACTCCTTTACCTTTTGCTCCTCTTTGCGCGGATCCAACTCCAAAATTGCATTCGCCCACTCATACCGACTGCACGAGCCCCCGCCCGCGCAGTGATACAACCCACCCTTTTCACTCAGATAGCCGAATACATCATCCCCTCCCTGCGCCAATACGAGCGCCGTGACCTCCGCCAGCATACGTGCTGAGGTCGGAGAGCTGATCTGGTCGTCCACCACACGCATCACTTCCTGTTGGCGCGCCCACTGCAACACCTTGGTCACAAAC
>JBASOE010000072.1:0-35394 GCA_049657925.1 Anaerolineaceae bacterium | reverse complement strand
TAAATAGGTCTTCCTTTTGAGTTCTTCTTGGGTCATTCTGATTGTCCATTTCATGTAGTTAATTGTCATGCCTTTTAGGACATTTCTAATTTGCTACTTTAGGACATTATCATGTTGCCACTACAAGAAAATTGAAGTCGAAAATTGAAGTCGATAAACTGCTGTTGGAAGAAACCCGATTCACTGATTGCGTTACTTTTGGTGTGGATTGAAGCGATAAAGTTGATTGCCAAGTTTGACCAGGTCGCCCTGCTTGAGCTCGACCCCATGGGCTGAGACCTTCTCAAAGTTGACCCAGGTTCCTGAAGTGGTGTTAAAGTCGGTGATGCGTGCCAAGCCATCGGGCAAAATTCGCAATTCGGCGTGCAGAGGTTCAAGGGCTTCATCCTCGATGACCCACTGTGCCTGATTCGGGTCTTTGCCGATGAGAGTAATCTCGTGGGTGATCTCGTGGGGTTTCACAGGAGAGGGTGTGTTATTGCTTTCCATGCGACTGAAAGTGGCGAGGAAATTCTGGTTGACAGAAAAGACCTGGCCAACCTGAGCAGGCACTTTGACTTCAATTTGTCCGACCGCTTTATTTTTGCGCCTGGGCCAAACAAGCAGACCTATCATCAATAATACAACGATGGGTAAAGCGATCAACACCCTGGACCAAAGCTGGTCCCTTGTTGCCTGGATGATTTCCGACTCATCCCAGGTGATGGGTACGATCTGGAGATCTGACTTGCCAACCAAGTCAAAACTGTCGGATACTCGTGCTTCGAGCTCTAAGTGAGTTACATCTGTAAATTGGACGAGATCGATTACAAAGCTGCCATAAGGGGGTTGGGTATTGACCTGTAGGCGCTTACCATTGACCCAGAGTTCCACCGATACGATCTCACGTGGGTGCCGGTCAGGGAAACTAAGGGCTACTTCTATTGGCAAGGCGTCAGGAGTCACTGCGGAGGTTTCTTGTTTTACGATAGTCAAGTTTTCAGGAAGGTTTAAGAAATCTGGCAGGATTGGTTCAACCTGCAACTCAAATTCGAAAGGTTCTGAAACTGTTTCAACCATCGCGGAAGGTTTGACAGAAAGTGCTAATTGGTGGGTACCGCTTGAACGAACCTTGGACTGATAACTTGCTGAATAGCTATAACCCATGCCCTGGATGATGCTGCCGGGGTCAGGAAAACTTACTGAGCCATTACTGATAAACAGACCCCCACCTGTGCTCTCTATAGCAGTCGCAATCTTTTGACCAGTGCTGGACGCCTTGAAATCGGCATTCGCAGCCATCCAGACGTGGATCATCACTCCTGCAGCCCTGGCCTGGTCGATTATTTTGTCAAAACGCTCGACGGCTTGACTTTGGATCTCGGGGGAAATGAATAAAAGCGCTTTTTCCTGGTTATCCTTAATGGAACTCAGGTGAGTGACTGCCTGATCGAGGCTGTCCAAACTCGAAGTCATCGTACGGATGTTTTCCTGATAACCGTTGATTGCATCCATGAGTGCTGAAAAACTAAGCATGTCCAGATAAGCCAAATTTGGATTGATAAAAAGGCTGAAGCGATTTTCGGGACTGTTCTGGAGGCTGGCGTTAAGTTGAGTCAATGCTGTTATTGCCCGGTTTAGCCTGGAGATGCCCTGATCATCAGCCATGCCAAGATCGTAGTTGGGGTTGAGGGCTATGGCAAAGTGAATTCCCCTGTAGATAGCGGTTAACTGCCCGAGCTTGATCTCCTTGCCGTTCTCATGCACTCGGACTTGATCGAGCGTGAGCGGCGAAAGTAGCGGAGTGCCTGGGCTAAGGTAGCGGAAGGTAAGTTGGTGGACAGGGAACTCTACGGTCTCCAGTGAGTCAATTAGAATTGTTGACGGTGGCGTCTGGGCTTGCGCGAATACCAGCAGGTTTCCCGGTGACGAGAAAAGCATCACCAAAACCACGATAAAACCCAATACCCGAGGATAAATGTCCTCGGGTATTAAAAGAATGTTTTGCTTTTGGTGAGGGTTATCAGCCCTCTTGAGAATCTTCATCCGGTTCTTTGGATGCAGGTTCGTTGCCAAGTGCCACTTCAGGGTCTTTGTCTGTGGACAGATCAACTTCGCCAGCCATATTTGCTTCGTCTGCCGCTACCGTGGATGCGGGAGTGGATAACTCGGTCCTCCCAAACGGAGTAGTGACCTGATCTTTGATCCGCCTGTAAGCAATCACAAAAATTCCATGAGCCAAGGTATTCGACCACATACTGATGAAGATTGCGAGAATGAAAGCCAGCACGAGAAGAATCCCAACCACAACCCAGATTCCAGTTGTGATTTCTCCACCAAACAAGCCCGTCAGGAAGAGTGGAGTACTCGCAAGAAGGAAGGCGAACAAAATTGCCAACACTGTTCCAATGCCGATCAAGCTGTTAACCAACATTACATGGAGCATAGACCAGACATTACTTGACACAATCTTCCATGATCTGGCGATAGCCTTGAATACACCGAGGTTCTCATCGATCATCGCAATTGAAGCGTTGGCAATCACGGCTTTGACTAACCAACCCATTGGGATGACGAGCAAGAGCAGAGGAATAATCACGCAAAGAGCTACTCCAAGCGTCAGAATGGTAATTACAATGGAGAGCTCTACCAAAATGGCGCTTAAAATCGCAACTGCGACGCCAATGAACAACCTCAGCAGTAAAAGCCGCCAGAAATAGGGCTTCATCCCTTGCCAGGCTTCTTTGAAGCGCAGTGGTTGACTGTCCTGTTTGTCTTCAGCCAGCAACAAACCTTTGATCAGCCCACCACGACCTGCAGTACTCGAGAAGAGGTGGATCGCGGAAAAGAGCAAGGCTACCAAGACGATCGCGATTATTATCCAAACCCACATCCAGGGACTGGCAGAGCGGACGTCCTCCCACAATTGAGGTATGCGAGTGCGCATAAACGGTGACATGCGATTTAACCAATCATCGCCGCTGAATCTGTATTGCATTCCACTACCCCCATTGGCAGCAGGGAAACCGAAACTGACGCCAACCAATGACCCGGCGAACAACGCAAACAGCCATAGAATTTTATGTTTCCACACATATTTCCAGGCTTTATTAAAAACTTCCGTGTAATTCATGGAACCTCCTCCATAGTACTTACTGAATGGACAATATCATTGTATTGCATTTCGTAAACGTCATGAAATAGATTATAGGGGGTAAGGATTAAGAAAAGCTTAAGACCCTATATTAGGTTTTCAGAGGTTTTTAATGATCCGACTAGGTCGTTAGAGCTCCCGACGCAGGACGTCATGGTATTCGGGGGTTCGATCCACGGTTTTGGCCACGTAGGGGCAGGTGGGATGGATGGCTTTGCCCAGTTCACGGGCTTTTTCGACCAGCAACTTCAGCATTTCGCTGGCAATCGGACCACCACGATGATCGGCGTCTACGAAGGTGTGGTCAGCGTCCCAAACATCACCTATCACATTGTAGGTGAGTTTTCCAACTTCTGTGCCATCCTCGAGGTAGGCAGCTACGCGATTATTCTCTGGTTCATAGTTATAGGTAATCATTAAATCTCCAAAATCACTTTTAATTCATTGTACCTTTGCTGTTAGTTAAAGTCGAAAAATCGTAGAGAGATGCGGAAGTACTATGTCAAGTCTGACTTCAATAACTGATAACTCAGTCAACAGATTAGTCCATTAGTAGAATTCATAATTCCACAAATGACGGTGCCAACTGAAAACATCTATATTGATTGTCCAAAATTTTTTTAATGAATCACCCGAAAACGTTGGAATAAAACAGTCGAAAACGTCGGAATGTTTTAATCAATTTACCTACTTTTACTTTGTTATAGTACCAATACTATAACAATTGCCAATTATTATGATTGCTTTATCTAATCTAACTCACATTATTTGTAAGCTTTGTTATTACATCATTGTATAGTTTTTTCAATGTCCAATCGGAGAGATCAATCAGTGGCTCATACATAAAAGAATTTAGATGTATGCACTCAGGTGTAAATAGATTTACTTCATCAATTATCCTTATCTGTTCTTTAGTGAGGAAAGGTTTTGATGTGTCAAACCAATTTCTCGTTTGATTGCTTGTTTGATCAGGACAGTTACCTTGATTGGCAATGAGAACCTTCCTTAGAAAGGATTCTGCTCCCAGACGCGTTGCGATTGTCACTACAATCTTATTCACGAGATCTACTTCTTCTATATTGATAGAACAAATATTGGCAGCAATGCGATGTACTGAAGTAAGGTAGTTTTCATTACTATTTTCAACGCTCAACGAATTTGTAAATGGCTCCAATGTTCTTACTAAGGTTTCGATTGTTGCTGACTCTGTTGTTATCGGGTTTGATTTGATATGTAAAAAAGATGTCAACTTTTCGTAGATTTCTGCATCTTCTTTTACTTCATAATATTCGCAAAGATTTCGATAGAAAGTGATACTCGAAATTAATAGTTTTTTCTTCTCGTCCTCGCAACTTTTTTTGTTATTAAATTTTTCAACAATGTTTTTCTTGAAGAAGTCATCTCCATACTTAAACGTAGAAATCTGGATTCGTCCATCATCGTTCCGTTGCGCGATAAGTCGATTTTGACGATATACCCCTAAGCGTGAAAAAACTGTACGAAAGAAGTCAAAATTATGTGTGAGTATCAACAAATCAATGTTTTTTGTTGTTGAGAGATCATTCAAGTATTCGATGATCGCATACTTGTTTTTATAGTCAAAAGAGTCAGCTACGTCATCCGCAATAATTAGATAATAATCATTGCCTTGTGGTGCTTCCTGACGCAATTTCTCCAAGTCAAAAAGTATATACAGTAAATATAGGGCCCTCTTCTCCCCAGTGCTTAAAGAATCCATCAATTCAGTTTTAGTGAGTGCGTCTTTTTTTCGTTCATCAGAAGAATAATGAAAAGAAATATGAGCCGTTTCATCCCTTAGTGAAACATTAGCTTTATTCTCAATTTGTATTGTGAATGGAACGCGGAACCTTCGATTAAATTCATCCACAACTTCTTTCCATCTTTCAGATTGGGTAGACGCTTTCTGGTAAAGGCCCTTAACTTCTTCTGCATATTCTAAAATGTTTGTTGCGTATTCTTCAAAAGTCAGATCAAGGTGGGTGAAAAGATACACCCAAGCATTAATTTTGAGTGCTTGAATATCTCGTAATAGCGGGACAATTTCCTGATGATTACACAGGAGGTCTCTTAATCGATTATGTTCCACGTTCTTTTTTAACAGATTACCAAGTTTCTCAAACTCAGCCTTTAGTTTGGGCTCTTGATAAATCTTTTCCACCTCTTTTTTAACTAGTGCATTCCAGTCGCTTATATCACTAATGATCGTACATCCATCTCTCAAATGAATTGTATGACTTGCCTTGAAAATGTCATTATTCTTCAAAGATTTACCTAAATCTTCAGCGCTTCTATCAGTGAATTCACTTGTCAATACCGAACTTGTTTGTAAAATGTTGTTTAAGCTTTCGATATAAGCGTTGATCGAACTTTGGAACTCTGGCGAAGAGTAAACCGCAATTACCTTATCATTGAAAATGTCTGAATACCTTATAGCATTCCAGAAATCATAGATTTGTAGATTTTGCCTAGATTCTCTAATAGTCTCGAATATGTCTGTCCAATCTGTAGCCAGGGGCAAGCCAAAGTCATTTTTAATAGTTTTCTCCAACAAATCTTGAGGAATTCCGGTTTCCTTACTCAGCCTCTTTTTAATCTGTGTTAATTGACCATTGAATTCAGCAGTAACCCGGTCATATTCCGCTCTTGTTTCTGCATCAGCAAGTAATGGACCTACGGCGGCATTAGTGAATTCAAAATTATCTGTAAAAGTATTTATGACATAAATAAAGTCAGACTTTTCAATACCTGAATTTGGTGTGGTGGAATCGAAGTTATACTCCTTTTCGCGATGTTTGATTGAATAACTGGTCACACACTCAAATATTCTATCTTTGGATGGCTTCCCCTTAGCAATATCTTCAAATACCTTTGCGAGCGAGGTTTTCATGACACCATTCGGAGCATAGATAATAGCTTTGCTACAATCTGGTAAAAAATCTATTCTCAAGTCTAATTCTTTGATTCCATAACAGTTCTCAAATTTTCCGCTCAACATAATTTCTGATCCTTTGTCTGTCTTAAACCAATTGGCTCACTACAATATTGTTAATTCTTTGTTCTTGCCTAAGTGGGGCCATAAGCTTATTTCGATTTTCTATTTTATTTCGAAGGTTTTCAGCGTTTTTGGAGCTACTCCCACTCGATCGTGGCGGGGGGTTTGGTGGTAATGTCGTAGACTACGCGGTTGACCCCTTCGACCTCGTTGACGATGCGGCTGCTGATGCGCGCCAACACATTGTAAGGCAGTCTGGACCAATCAGCGGTCATGAAATCGTCGGTGGTGATGGCACGCAGGCAGATTGTTTCGGCGTAGGTGCGCTGGTCGCCCATGACACCGACACTTTTGATGGGTAGCAGCACCGCAAAAGCCTGCGAACTGCCCACTGATTCACCCGCTTCATTTTCAGAAATAGTCAGCAGATTGGCCTTGCTCAACTCATCCACGAAAACCGCATCCGCTTCTTGCAAGGTGCGCACTCTTTTGGGGGTAACCTCCCCCAGCACTCGCACTGCCAGTCCGGGACCAGGGAAAGGCTGTCGCCAAACCAGTTCGCGCGGCAAACCCAGCGCTTCACCGACATGACGAACCTCGTCTTTGAAGAGCATACGCAGTGGTTCAACAAGTTTGAAGCGCACATCCTTGGGCAAGCCACCCACGTTATGGTGGCTCTTGATCAAGCGTCCGGTCTTGGTGCCGATGCCCAGGCTTTCCACGACATCTGAATAAATTGTGCCTTGACAAAGGAATTCCGCGTCACCAAATTGGGCAGAGACCCTTTCAAATTCGCGGATGAAGGTTTCACCTACGATCTTGCGTTTTTGTTCTGGATCGGTAACACCTTTGAGGCTTTCGAGGAAACGCTCGCTGGAATCGATCATGTGCAGGTGATTGCCTAACATGGGTCGGAATACCGCTTCGACTTGGGAGGTTTCATCCTTGCGCATCAAACCGGTATTGATAAAGACGCATTCCACTCGGTCGCCCACGGCACGCTGCACGAGGGCAGTTGCCACTGAAGAATCCACACCGCCGCTGACTGCCGAAAGTACGTGCCCGTCGCCAACCTGGGTCTGAATGCGACTGATGGCTTCCTGAATGATCGAATCGGATGTCCAGTCGGGGTGGCACTTGCAAATCTCCAAAACAAAATGCTTGAGGATTTCGATACCCTGGGGTGTATGATGAACTTCCGGGTGGAATTGCAGCCCGAAGCGTTGGTTCGTGAAGTCCGCCATCGCAGCAACCGGGCTGTTGTCGGAGCGGGCAATCACCTGCCATCCGGGTGGGGGTTGGGTGATGCGGTCCCCGTGAGACATCAGGACTGTCATCTCTGGTTCAGCGAGCAGTTTATTTTCGACCAACACCTCAATTTGAGTTTGGCCGTATTCATGATGATCGGAGGGTGAAACGACACCACCCAGCGCATGGGTCAGGGCCTGCATGCCATAACAAATACCCAGAATCGGCAACCCTGAATCAAGGATGAACTCTGGAATTTTAGGGGCATTCGGGGCATAAACCGAGTTGGGTCCACCAGAAAGGATGACGCCTTTTGTGGCATCGGTCAGAAGGAGATCACGAGGAGCATTCCATGGCAGAAGTTCACAAAAAACCTCCAGATCGCGAACGCGTCGGGCAATAATCTGGGCATATTGAGAACCAAAGTCGATAATCAGGATGCGGTCTGGCATGGTTTAGGCTTTAAATTCATCAGTAAATTCGATTTTCGAGCCTTCCATATTGCAGATAGAGACCAGCGAATGGATGGGCACGTTGAGGTAAGCCAGAAGTTCGCGGCCACCTTCGAAAGTTTTTTCGATCAATGTGCCAATCCCGACCACGTCAGCCCCGGCGGTCTGAGCCAGTCGGACCAATCCCGCAATGGTCGCGCCTGAAGCAAGAAAGTCATCGATAATCAGGATCTTCTCTCCTCGTCCGAGGTATTCAGGTGAGACGATCAACTCGGTGTTGTGCCCCTTGGTGTGGCTGGGAGCAACAGTGATGTAAACCTCGCTGGGCATGGTGATTGGTTTGGTCTTGCGGGCGTATACTACAGGTAAATTGAGATACTTGCCTGCCATGATGGCGGGGGCTATGCCAGAAATTTCGGCAGTGAGGATCTTGATGGCTGTGGTGCCAGCAAATAAACGGGCAAATTCAAGCCCGCAGGCATCCATCAGACTCGGGTCAACCTGATGGTTGATGAATCGATCAACTTTGAGGATGCCGTTGCCAAGGTTTTTGCCATCTTTAATAATGCGTTGCTTTAATAATTCCATCATCCCTCCGTAATAAACTTAAACAGACAGAGAGGAACCAATGGATTCATCTCTGATAGTTAAAAAGATCAGTAGGTTCAACGTCTGCCTGGACAAAACTTAGAAACTTCATCCTGATCAAGTATAACCGCAGAGCGCTCGGACATTACTCGAATTCGATTTTCTCAGGGTTTGCGATCAATCGTGCTGATGCAACAAATCACCTTGTAGGACGGTTACAGCCTTGCCGCCTACGTATACGTGGTCACTAGCAACTCTTACCCAAGCTTCGCCTCCACGAGGAGATGCTTGAAATGCACGGAAGCAATCCTTACCGAGTTTGGATTGCCAGTAAGGACCCAGCACACAAAAAGACATGCCGGTGACCGGGTCCTCGTTGATGCCTACGCGTGGAGAGAAGAATCTCGACATAAAGTCATACTTGCCTTCAGTTTTGGCGGTGATGAGCAGGTCTTCCCACGGCAAAGCGGAAATACTTTTAAAGTTCGGTTCAAAATCCCGCACCCATTGTGGGTCTGAAAATTCGACCAGCAATAATTTATCAGACCATTGAGCAAGAGTGCTGGGTGCGATGCCGAGTACAGCTTCAATTTCAGACGTAATTGGCATCGGTACTGGATCCCGACGGGGAAGTGAAAGTTCGATGGTGCCTTGGTTGAAACTAGCGGTGATTACACCACTTTTTGTGTTGAAATTGATCATTTCATCAGGTTCGTAGAAGCCAAACTCGTAAAGTATATGCGCGCTTGCCAGGGTCGCGTGACCACACAGGTCAACCTCAGTAACAGGAGTGAACCAACGCAACGCATAATCCCCGCCTTTAGCGTATAAGAACGCGGTTTCGGAAAGGTTCATCTCACTTGCCACTGCTTGCATCCAGGCTTCGTCCTTGGGACGATCGAGCAAAACAACAGCTGCAGGATTGCCAGCAAAAGGCTTGACTGTAAATGCGTCCACTTGATAAACCGGGTACTTCATAAGGCACCTCCGAAAGCGATTATCAATTAATTCTAATACAAGATGGCTGTT
The DNA here is from genome assembly GCA_049657925.1 of Anaerolineaceae bacterium. GTDB lineage: Bacteria > Chloroflexota > Anaerolineae > Anaerolineales > Anaerolineaceae > Mesolinea. The sequence continues at coordinate 25,931 of JBASOE010000072.1, read as the reverse complement.
TACGCGGAAGTAAATCCTTTCTTAGGATGCCTTTGACAAGCTTTTTGGGCGAATTGTCTGGATGATGTATAATTTATTACATGATGATAAAAAGTATTTTTGCTTTGTTGGCTGTTTTGATGATTAGCTTGGGAGGCATTGATCAAGCTCAGCCAGTCTCTGCCTTCTCAGTCGCCAATTTCACAAGAGATGCTGACTTGCCGATCTGCCAGCCAGGTTTATATACTGTTGAACCTGGCGATTGTCTGCCTTTGGGTCCTTCTCAGACCATCAAAGTGTTGAGTGAAAAAGGATTGCCATTTAGAAGTACTGACTTGCCAGCCCGAAAACCTGATAGCAACCTGAGTAAACTGCCAGTGCTTGTTGCAAGAGTAGATCAGGGGGGAGAGTTACCGGTCTACCGCAGTTTTGACGAGGCAGCGGCCAGTGCGACACCGATCCGCACCATCAGCGCAGGTCCGATGCGTTATGTGACGATGGTTAACCAAGCCACAAGTGGTGGTACCACTTTTGTGCAGATGGAGACAGGGGAGTGGGTGCAAGCGACCCCGCATTATTCTTACAACACGTTCCAGGGACTCGAATTTTCGCGCACACCCAAAAATGACTTTGGCTGGACGGTAAACCCAACCCCCAGTTATTCTGGACCGGGTTTCAAGTATCCGGTAACAGGGAAAGAATATGAAAAATATGCTCTTTACCAGATCTATGATGTCGTTGAAGCCGATGACTATGAATGGTATGAGATTGGACCTGATGAGTGGATCAATTCGCTCAAAGGTCGCCGCGTTCCCGTTGATGCAACCCGTCCTGAAGGGGTGAAAGGCAACCGCTGGATCAAGATCGATTTGTTTAATCAGGTTTTATCGATCTACGAAGATGGTCAACTGAAATTTGCCAGCCTGATCGCCAGTGGACGGGATCCGTTTTTCACTCAACCCGGTACTTTTCAAATCTATAAGACCTATGAAACGGTCACAATGCAGGACTCTTATGAAGCCGATCGTTCGGATTACTATCAGCTTCAGGGTGTACCTTGGGCGATGTTTTATGATCGCAACACAGCGATTCATGGCATCTACTGGCCAGCGATGTTGGGCTTCCCTCAATCGCACGGCTGTGTGAATATGACCCCAGGCGATGCGAAATGGATTTACAACTGGGCTGAAGAAGGTGACTGGGTGTATGTCTTTGATCCAAGCGGTAAAACCCCAACGGACTCACCCCTCTATGGCGGCAGTAACGATCAATAGATTCAGACCAGAACAATACAGTCGGTTAACCAAGTTGGTTGGCCGCTATTTATTTGTAGATGAGCTTTTCTGTTCAATTTGACACTCAGGACAGACCCCAAAGTAAAGGATACGTGAACCGGTGATCAAGAAGTCGGACTGCTCTTGAATTTGCTCATCGATGGTCTCGAACTGCTCAAATGGAAGATCTGTAATCTTATGACACACTGAACAAACCAAATTGATATGATCAGTTGTGTTTCCGTCAAAGCGCTCTTTGTGGTCGCCAATGTCTCCAATCGCGGTAATTTGACCGGAGCTCACTAAAAGCTCAAGGGTGTTGTAAACCGTGGCCAGTGATAGGGAGGCGAAACGCTCACGCAGGTGTCGGTAAATTTGATCGGCGGAGGGATGCTCAGTGGTATTCAAGAGGTATTCAAGAATTGCCTGGCGCTGTTGCGTATGGCGTTTTCCAATCGATTTCACTTGAGTTGGTGGGATGTGTTCTTCTACCATAATTATTTATAATCATTATAATTAATTCGTAGATAGATCACAAGGATTAACCTTTGACAGGCTTATTGGTCCATCAGCAGATTGACACTGGCAAGTGACTCAATTCCATAAATATCCAACCCATATTGTTGCATTGTCAGCCTGGCACCTCCAGTGTAATCTGAGGAGATGATTTCAAAGGGGAATTCAAAATCCCATTGGCCATTCGTCACATTCGAGGGGATATTGAGCAGAGCACTTCCTAACACACGGCCGGTGTCACTGATCAACTCGAAATATGCTGATCGAGTAGTTTCGACGCGAATACTGCCTTTTACTGTGAAAATTTGCTCAGCGATAGTCATCCCATCTACTGGTAGGGCAATCGACAAAGTGTTTTTAGTCTCGAAGGAGTATATCATCGGTGTTTTTAGATCGGTGAAGACGATGTTATCGGAAACCAACCAAATCAAGCGGGTTTCTTCGTCGAAAGCACTGATGCTAAGGTGGGCAGGTGTAAGTCGTTCAAATGTATCAAAATAGAGTTTCGTTTGAATGGTTTGCGTTGTTCTACCCTTGCAGTCCGGTATAAAAATCTGACGAGCGATGATGTCTCTTTTTTCATCGTCGATTACCACCTGAACAGATGCAACATCCTTACATGAAATCTCAAAGTTGAGATGGATAGGAGAAGAAACGGTGATTCTGGGTGGTTTGTCGGCTTGGGCAAGCGCTGGATTTGACTTAACAAGCAACAGCGTTGCCAGGATCAGCAAAACCAAAAGCAGGCGGGAGCAATGAATTTTCATCAGAAGAATTGGGGCGCCTGGCTGAACCAGGCGCTCCTTTAAAGTCTAAAGTCCGTAAATATCCGTATATTTTTTTGTCAGATAGTTCATATAGTGATCAGGGTTGATGCCTTCACCGGTCACCTTCTTGACCAATTCCTGGGCTGAATACCGGGAGGAATGGCAGTGCACGTTCTCACGCAACCAGAGGAGGACAGTTTCCAGCTTACCAGCCGCCATCTCATCAGGGATGTTGGGCTGATCCACGAGCATTTTATCCCACCACTGTGCAGCGATCAGGTTACCCAGCGCGTAAGTGGGGAAGTAGCCGATCATACCGCCTGACCAGTGCACATCCTGCAAGACGCCTTGTGTGTCATTGGGGGGTGTCACTCCGAGGTAATCCTGCATTTTGGTCATCCACAACTCAGGCAGGTCTTTGACCGCGATCTTGTCTTCAATCAAAGCAATTTCAAGCTCCAGACGCAACATGATATGCAGGTTATAAGTGGCTTCATCCGCTTCTGTGCGGATAAATGAGGGGCTGATCTTATTGATACCCCGATAGAATTGCTCAGCGTTGACGTTGGCCAAATTTGCAGGAAAGAATGCTTGGGTAACCGGATAAAGGAAGTGCCAGAATTCTCTGGAACGACCGATCACATTTTCCCATAGTCTCGAGTTGGACTCGTGAATTGCCATCGAGGATGTCCCACCCAGTGGTGTGTCATTGTATTCGCGACTTAGCCCTTGCTCGTAGAGGGCATGACCGACTTCGTGCATCGTGCTGAACAGCGCTGAGAGAGGAAGGTCACGGATGTACTTGGTGGTGATGCGAACGTCGTCCATCCCAAAATTGGTGGTGAAAGGGTGCGCCGTTTCATCCAGACGACCGCGCTTCCAGTCATAGCCTTGCAATGACGCGATGTAATTGCTCAGTTTTTTCTGAGCATCTACATCAAATTCAGTGTGGGCAAAACTGTCGTCGACTTGCGGCTTCTCCGCGATGCGACGCAACAGCTCAACCTGGCGGGGTCTAAGTGCGTCGAAAACGGCGCGGACTTCAGCGGTCTTCATGCCCGGTTCATACATGTCCAGGAGGGCATCGTAGGGGTGTTCATAAGGGGCGAAGAATTCAGCCAGTTCTTTGGTCAGAGCAACGATGTGCTCCAGGTGTGGTCTAAAGGTGGCGAAGTCATTGTTGTGTTTAGCCCTGCCCCAGACGTCCTGAGCGATGCTGGTGACACGGATGAACTCCATCATCTTTTCGGTGGGAATCTTGGTGTTAATGTCGAAGCTGCGCTTTGCCAGCTTGACCTCGCGTGCCAGGTCTTCATCCGCATCCAGATCAGGGATTTCAGCGACCAGATCTGCAATGAGTTGCCCCAACGCGGGCGAGGTAGCTTTTTCATGCGCCAACCCACCGAGGTAAGCCAATTGGCTACCACGCTGTTCGGCACCGCCCGAGGGCATGTAGACCTGTTGATCCCAACCGAGCAGTGCACTGATTCCATTCAGGATATTCTGCTCCGCATAGTTTTCGCGCAGTTTCTTTAAATTCTCTTCAAAGCTCATGTGACCTCCAAAATATTTTTTTGGAATTAGACGATTTTCCAGCGAGGAGAGTTGCCTTCCAGGATATTCATCACTTCCTCGGCAATGTCGATTGCTACTCGAACCTGGGCTTCATTGGTCTGGGCGCCGATGTGAGGAGTTGCGATGACTTTGGGGTGCTTGACCAGAGTCCAATCCAATGGGGGTTCTTTTTCTAACACATCCAGAGCTGCGCCGCTAACTTTGCCAGATTCGAGCGCGCTCAACAATGCCGGCTCGTCGATCACGCCACCGCGGGCAGCATCCACAATCAGGACGCCATCTTTCATTTTGGCGAAGGCTGACTCGTTCAACATGTGTTTCGATTGCGCATTCAATGGCAAATGGAAACTGATGATATCAGATTGAGCATAGACTGCTTCCAGGGTCATTGGTTCGGCACCAGTAGCGCGTACCTTGGAGAGATCACCACTGAGATCAAAGAAGATGTCGTAGCAAATCACTTTCATACCCAAAGCCTGGGCATATATACTGAGTTTGCGACCGATGTTGCCATAACCGACAATGCCGAGAGTCTTGCCATTCACTTCACTACCCATAAAGTCTTTCTTCGGATACTGTTCTTGTTTCATGGCGGCGTCAGCACGGGGGATTTCGCGGACCAATGACAATATCAAGCCAAAAGCCAACTCGGCCACCGCGATAGTGGTGGATGTGGGAGCGTTTACAACTGTTACTCCATGCGCTCTGGCAGCTTCGAGGTCGATGTTATCCACACCAACGCCCGCACGACCTACGACTTTCAGATTCTTGGCGGCATCGAAGACTTCCTTTGTGACCTTGGTTCGACCACGCACGATCAAGGCATCGTATTCACCAATCACTTCGAGCAATTCAGCGGGTTCAATACCCTTCTTATCGGCAACTTCGCCCCTGGCATTGAGAATAGTCTTGCCTTCTTTTTCCAAACCGTCAGTAATCAACACTTTGAAACTCATTTTGGTCTCCTTTGCTTCTGTTTGTGATGGGTTCATTTTACCTGTTTAAGCAAACGAATGTCATTTTTGCGCACAGTAATTCCAAGCGAGTCGAGGTATTCCAGAAATGCCGCGGCATACTTGCGACTGGTATTAAAGTAATCCCGAAATTGTCCTAGACTTAGGCTTCCAGTACTTTCGATGGTTTGTCTGACCCATTGGGTCATCACTTCAACGGCAGCAGGTGAAAAAAGGATTTGGTCCGATACGGCGACAAGCCTCCCAGAACCAACCAACCCTTCCAATAATTCCCCGCCAATCTCTTGAGCAGCTTCTGCGTGGTCGGGAGGAGTGTAGGGATCGGTGAAAAAACGGTATAACAGAGGTTTGGCTTGTTCCATTTGTTCTGGAGTGAGAGCTACCTTGTGAGAGGCAAGGGCAACATGAATGCCGCTAAACCGAATTTGCCCATCCCGATTGAGCTTTTCGAGGGTTAGTTCATAGCTCTTCAAAGGCAGTTTGCTATCAACACGCAATTGCTCACGACTTGTGCCAAGTTTCAAAGGATTGACAGCGTGAAAAGTTGCCAGGCTATCGGTCAGACTGGTGGACATCTGATGCCATTGCGCAGCGCTTGAAAAAAGTTGGCGCTTGAGTTCAACTTGCCCGGTCAACTCAACTGCCGCGTCTGTTGAAAGCAGGTTCTCCATTAATTCCATCAGCCGCTGTAAAGGCAAGTTAGACTTTTTTGAGAGCTGATCGAGGTCAGTGATACCAAGAGTAGTCAAGGCTTCCAGCAACAGGTCGTTCTCGTTACCAGAGAGCAATGATTGCATGCGTGTAGATAAACTTGTGTCAAAACGTCGATAGAGCTTTTTGGGATGCGCATCCAGCACGACACCGCCACCGATGGTTTCTGAAGGGGAGGGCAGACGCAACACAAAGCGATCACCCCGACTGGCGATAGTCGGGTTTTCAAGCTTGAGTTGAAGGTAGGTTTCAGCCCCCGGCTCAAGTTTTTCCCGACCGAGCAGCCTGACCCGGGCAGGAATTTCTGCTGCGCCAATGAAGGTTTTTACTTCCAGGTCGTGGGTGAGTTCAAGCGACGCTCCGGGTAGAAGTCTGAAGTGCACATCCAGCAAATTAGTTGCCTGGTAAGTACCAGGCAGGGTAATCACGTCTCCCCGCCTGATTTCGTCTTTGTCCACTCCATTAATATTGATTGCTGCGCGAAAACCCGGATTTATATGCTGCAGTTTATGTTTATGGTTTTGCAGCCCTCGAACGCGACCGGTAAGTCCTGAGGGTTGGATAACTACTTCATCACCTACAGAGAAACCACCATCAATCAGCGTGCCAGTCACGACAGTACCGAATCCTGTCAGTGTAAAAACACGGTCAACTGGCAATCGGGGTCGACCAAGGTTAACTTTGGTTGGGGTGTCTTTGAGAATGGTGGCAAGTTGCCGGGTCAATTCATCAAGCCCCTCACCAGTATGAGCTGAGACAGCCACTACAGGTGCTGCTTCAAGGCTTGTCCCTTTGACAAGTTCAAGTGCTTCCAGCTGCACCAACTCCAGCCATTCAGGGTCATCCACCAGGTCTATTTTGGTAAGAACAATCAGCCCACTGTCGATGCCAAGCAAATCCAAAATGGCGAGGTGTTCGCGCGTCTGTGCAGAAACACCTTCGTCAGCAGCAATAACCAATAAAACCGCGTCGATCCCTCCGATGCCGGAGAGCATATTGCCGATAAAGTGTAAGTGACCGGGAACATCAATGATACCGATGACCTCGCCATCTGGTAAGGTCATCGAGGCAAAACCCAGATCGATAGTCATTTCCCGGGCGATTTCTTCTTTCAGACGATCGGGGTTTACACCGGTCAGAGCAGTGACCAGGGTACTTTTGCCATGGTCGACGTGTCCGGCGGTTCCGACGATGTGCATGCTGGGTTAAGCCTTCTTATCGATTAATGCTGCGACACTCTGAATGGATTCCTGATAACTCATCAGGATAGTTTGAACATGTTTAACTGTTTCACGGGTCAGGCGATCAAGATCATCCCGGGTTTTTTCGCTCAAGTCCTGAAGTTCCTGCAAGGTAGACGTGGAGCTGGTGATCTGTGCGGCAGTCTCACGCGATTGCTCTTCCTGGCTTAGCATGTAGTTGGTCCATCGTTTCAGATCGTCCGACTTAAAAGTTGTCCATTCCTGGCGGTAGCGTTCGTCGTTCAGTCGTTGGATCTCGGTGATTTCGTTGATCCGACGTTCAAAGCGTTGGACAACATCATCCACACCCGCGACAGCCTTGCCAACCGCCTGGCGTGACGCTTCGAGATCTTCCAGTTGAGAGTTCAGATTGAGGTTAACTTTTTCGATTTCACTAAAGCGTGTTTCCCAAGTCTTGAAGGTTTTATCCTTGTCGACAAGCGAGTCATTGACCCGGTCAATAAAAGAAGATTGGGCTTCCTTGCGGTCTTTTTCGAACGTTTGTAGCTCGGTAATGCGGGTATCCAACAAGCGGAAGGAATCGCTGAAACTGTCGAAACGACTGCGGGTTTCTTCAACGCGTTTGCGTACAGCCATCACCTCACCTTGCAGATCGGTCAGCCGCTTGGCTTCCTGGCGGCGATTCTCTTCGAGCAGATGCAAGGAACGCCGGTAATCTTCATCGAAGCGGCCAACTTCCTGAATCTTAACTTTGAGCTCTTCAATAAGCCGCGCTAATCGATTATCTTCCACTTTATAGGTCTTCATCTCGTTGCGGATAGGTTCAAGTTGTTCAGTGAAGGGATAAATGTCCGCAACGGCGCGTTTGTTGGCTTCGAGTTCAAGCTTAATGCGTTTGTTAACCTCGCTCAGACTCATTTCAGCGCGTTCGTTGACATCACGAATCTGTTTGGTCAGGTCGATATTCAGGCGATCAATGCGATTGTCGTATTTGTCGAAGCTGATGATTTGGTTATTTGTTTTTGCGATGGAAATCTCAAGTTCTTTAAGCTGCTTGCGCAGGGTGATGTTCTCCGATTCAAGCGTGGTGAGGCGATTTTGGAGCGATGCCAGATTTGTTTTATCGTTGCGGCGTTCATTGTCGAGCCACTCAACCCGCTTTTCAAGTTGTTCAAAACCGGTATATTCGTCCATGGTTACCTATTTTCTCATTGTTCTGTTTGAATTTGAATTATACCTGAGATAGCGATTGAAGCTTTACTTGAAGGCGTTCACCAGGTTGTTAAAAGGGTCAATCAAGTGAATCCAGGGAGTCAGGAAGACGTGAGGGAACAATCCAACAGCAAGAATGAGTAATATGGCTACACAAATGACGATTTTTGCGAAAAGACTCTCTTGAATAAGATCAGTTGCGGATGATGGAGAAATGGCTGTGCGCAAGAAGTTAAAGATTAACACAACCATCGCGAAAGTGCCGATCAGCAAGAGAAACAGCCACTTCAGATCAACCGCACCGGCTAACATCCAAATCATGCGCTTTACTGGGAAAAGGGCAAATAAAGGTGAGCCTGTCAGAGCCAATAAGCTGAAGAACATGCCTGAGGCAAGGAAAGGCGCACGATGAAACAGACCCTTAAGTTGATTCATCGAGGAATCAGTCATACCGCCTTTATCAGTAAGCTCGGCGACTGAGAATGCCCAAAGCCAGTAACACAGGAACCTTGGCACGAAGAGTAACCCGAAGTACACCAAGCCGCCGTCAGGCGCAAGTCCAATAGACAGCAGCGAATACCCTGTTTCAATCAGGAAGAAATAACCAAACAAGCGTTTGTAATTTTTTTGTGATGCAGCATTGATGCCTCCTACCGCGATCATGACCAATCCAAAAACTTGAATATCCCTGAATAGATTGGGAAGGTTGCGCAGCCAGGCATAACGATCTAAGAAGTACAGCAAGTAAACCAACAGAGCGAGTTGCCGTCCACTCAAGAGCATGCTCACCACCCATGGGTGGCTTTCATTGGAGAGCATCGGCAGCCATGAATGCAAAGGGAAGACGCCAAGCCACAAAGAGAATCCAAGCAGCACCATCACTGTTGCCCGGACAATCAAAGGCGAGGCCGATGGTGCTGAACCTATACCTGCCAGCATCCAACCAGAGAGTAGTATCAAGGGCATTGCGAGGGCTTGCAGAATCAGATAACGGAACAGTCCTGGTTGGTCGGTTTCACCGCGCGGAGAGAAGAGGGGAATGCTGACCAGAACGATGATAGTAACGATCACTGCCGCATAGAGGAAAGGCTCAACAGCAAGCGTAGCCACCCACAATGCGGTTGTGATCAACGAAAGCGGAGCGAAGTATTGACTGACTGAAAAACGCAGACTGACGAAATTCCAGGCAAAATTTACCAGATAAAGCAAGGCAATTGCGGTCAGGCTGGTGTATTCGACGCGGAATAACCGGCCCAACACCGATAGCAGCGGGTTAAATTCGTACCGCTTTCCAAAAGCCTCAACTGCTAAATTAGAAGGGAATATCAAGGCGATAATGGCGAGCAACAATGATATTACTGACACAATGCCAATCGATATTTTGCGGTGACGCGCGAACGGAATGAGCAGAACACCAACCAAGATCGGAATGCCAATCCAAATCAGGGGCATGTTAATCATGGGCTTGTATCCTCTTGTTTAACCAGAAAGAACGCGCCAACCAATCCCAAGCCCAAATTGAGCACAACAAAAAGCGCGACCAGCAAGGCAGAGGTCTCAAGCGAAGCATACAGCAATTGAAAACCTGAGATGAAGGAAAGTAAGCCAAGCGTAATGTAGAGCGGTTCGCTCTTCATGCCCAGTTGAAGCAGACTCAACATAATCAAACCAAGACTGCCGAACAGCAGATAACTACCAGTTCCGGGGAATATTTCTCGTCGAACTGTCGGGACGAGCAAAGCAATTAAAACAATGGCAACCAATCCAGCAATTGTTCTGAAGACCTCACCCGCACTGATTCTCTCAAGAAAACGCTGTTTCTCCAACCTGCCCGAACCGACCAAGGTAACGACCAGGATAAGTGTTGTCATTAATCCGACCAACAGGGGAATGAAAGCCACTGCCACAGGACGAATGCTCAGGAGCACCAAAAACACTCCAACATACTGGAATGCCAGAGCCACGAGGTTAGCCAACCATTGCCGCCTGACCAAATTGAAGAGTGCGCAGGTAAACACTATTGCTACCGCAATGATTTCAAGTGTTTGGGTCATGGCAGTTGGACCCCTGAGACGAAAATAGCGGTTAGAGCAATGAGGAAAATCAAGCTCCAGAGCACGCCACCTTCCCCTTCAATCAGTATCGTGATTGCATTGGTTACCCTGCCAATTTGACGAGTGAAGAATTCAAGGCTTGAATAAATCCAATTGAAGCTAAAAAAGTTTTCAATCCACGTTAGGGCAACCTGCAAGAGTCGATAGAGAGGCAGTCGCTGCTCAAGATTGGTGAATGGCAACTTGAGCCCTAACCGGAAAAACACCAGAATGATCAATCCGACCAGCCCAAGGCTGATTGCAGGTGCCCACCAGGAACCAAGTGTTAAGACCCCAGGCCAACCAACAATTCCGAGGAGGAGGATAGTTTGCAGGATAAATACCAGACCCAAAGGGAAAGTGATACGGGCATGTTTCTCAAGCGCGGTGATGGTGGTATTGGCTTCAAAGATATAGCGCAGATAGCCACCCAGCAATAACGCATGAGAGATAATCATAATCGCCAGGCTGGGTTTTAGAGTCATACCGATCAGACCATCCCAACCTGAGGCTGAAAGAGTGAAAGGCAAACCGACCAAGCCAATCAACCCCAAAAGAGGCAGGAAGCGGATGCGGCGAACCGCTGGTTCGAAAAGGTAGAGCATAGCTCCGCTCAGCAGCAAAGCCAGCCCCCAAACCCGACTGGTTAATGCGGCTCCGTTGATGGCGCATAGCACACTAAAAGCAGACAGCGCCACAATCCAATAAGGCCGGGACTGAATTTTGTTTGGCCGGGTGGCAAACATCAATGATGAGTAAAGCGCAACCATCATCGTCACATTATTTGCGATTCCCAACCAAGGACTGCCAAGGGTCTCGGGTAACGCATCCAAGTGTGAAATCAGCACCAGAGCGGAAGCAGCTGGGGCAAAACGCAGAAAAACTGTGATGCCCTGGTGTACTTCTGTCATTGGCAATATCGGTTGCCTGATTTGGAAAATTCCCAGTCGCAAACTCGCAGCCAGCAGAAATATCCATGTAGCATTTGCAGGAATCCCATGCAAATTAAAATTTGGCAACATCCGCCAACCTACGACTGTAGCCGCAACCAGTGTTAAAACGCTGAGAAGCCGTATGGTAAATTCACTGACCAGATTTTGGTTGTTTTTCTCTTCTGTTCGAAGCGAAAACAGATAGATCAACTCAACCAGGTCAACTAACGCCCATGCGAAAGCCACGGTCAATGGGTTGGCGGCTAACACAGCAATGATGTTAATTAGAGCGATCGCCATCGAGCCAGCCCAACTGAAAGGTGTCTTCGACAGGTTGGCTCGAGTGGTATCGGTGAAGATGGTCGCCAAGCAGAGAGTGATCAAGGCAAGAGCATAAGGCCAGCTCTGATAATCGAGTACCAAGTTTAGTTGACCCTGAAAAAGCTCTGAGGGAGACCAATTGAGCAGCTTAACTTCAGTAGGCAGGAAAAGGCGCGAAATCAGCATAATCAGCCAGGCAATGGTCGTAGCACTGAGCGCAATTACCCACGCCCGTGGAATGCTGGGCTTGAACGCGTGGCTGATCGGGATAGCGAGGGAGGCCATGGCGAGCAGACCAAGAACGGCTAATACTAACATTTCAGCCTTGATTGTAAGCGAAATCTCAAATAATCTCCGCAGCAGCGCGGGATAGATACCTACCCATGCCTTGTTTTCCGAACCACTCGCGATTTTTCACCAGCAAGTTGCCGCGTTGATAAACCTGGATGGGAAAACCGGTCAGTTTGGTGCCTTCGTAGAGGTTGTAATCGGTGCGATGTTGAGCCACTTTGACGCCGTACTCGATCTCGAGCTGAGGATCCCACAGGGCTAAGTCTGCATCAGCGCCGATCAACAGACTGCCTTTTCTTGGATACAAGCCAAAGATGCGGGCCGGGTTTTCGGCGGTTAATTTGACAAAGTGGTTGGGGGAGATGCGCCCCGTGTTCACAGCACTATTCCAGAAAAGCGGCAGCCGATCACCAACGCCTGGCAACCCGTTGGGAATCTTGGTAAAGTCGTCTTTGCCAAGTTCTTTGCCCGGAATTGCAATGGGTTTGCCTTCATAAAGGATAGGATGAGTGCCATCGTAAAAGAAAGGACAATGGTCGGTGGCCAACACCTGGATAGTGCCATCCTCAAGTCCTTGCCAGAGTCTCGTTTGGTCTTCAAATCCGCGCATAGGAGGTGAACAAACCCACTTTGAACCGTCTGGGCGTTCGTATTCATGGTCCGTGAAAAATAGGTATTGCGGGCATGTCTCCCCCATTACCGGGACGTTTTTTGACCTTCCATAAGCTAATTGGTCAACCTCCCCGCCGACATTCATGTGAACAAGGTAGACTGGCGCATCAGCCTGAGCACCCATCGCAACAGCTCGCAGGCTGGCTTCCACCTCACCCCAGCCAGGGCGGGTGCGGGCATGCCAGATGGGGGTAGTTTTATGGGCCGTGAGCGCTTCGTTCACCAGAATATCGATAATGTCCCCATTCTCTGCGTGTACCATGGTTAAGAGGTTGTGCTTGCCGGCGATGCGCATGACCTTGAAGATATCGCCGTCAGCCAGGCGCAAACGGTCGTTGTAAGCAGTGAACACCTTAACGCTGGTGACGCCGTGGGACGAAAGTGTGGTGAGTTCTTCAGCTACCTGCTCATTGAAACGGGTAATGTTCATGTGAAAACCAAAATCGATGCTGGCTTTTTGTTCAGCATGTTTTCGCCAGTTCGTGATGTTTTCTTCCAGGCTGCCTTCGTTATGAGAGACAAAGTCGATCAGGGTGGTGGTGCCGCCAAATGCCGCGGCTTTGCCACCTGTGTAATGGTCATCCGAGGAGACGGTGCCGAACATGGGCAGATCAAGATGGACATGAGGGTCAACACCGCCGGGCAGGACCAACAAACCTGTTGCATCGATCACTTCAGCATCATTAGCGTCCAAACCTGTACCAATCGCGGCTATTTTTTCACCATCGATCAATAGGTCTGCTATGAAACTTTTCTGGGAGGTTACCAGGGTGCCGTTCTTGATCAATTTTTTGTTCATTGCACCTCTGATAACTCGTTAATTTCCCGTAAATTTACCGAGCATTTCGAGCAGGGCTGGATCAAGCGCGAACTCTGGTAAATCGTTGGCATGGTATTCCTGACTCTTGAGAGCACGCTCACGCAAGGCTTGCCAAAGCACACTGCGTTCCTCATCATGTACAGGCAGATCAGTCAGTTCCTGGGCGGTTTTAATGCGCTGAACGGTGGTATAGATGAAGGTAACCCGCTTCCAATCTCCAGCCAATATTGGCTGAGGGAGTGGAATGAGCGAGCCAAGTTGGAGTTTGAAGTATTCTTCCCTGGCACGAGGGTGGTTGGGTTGATCCTTCAGCAGCTCCGCGCGCGTGGTCAACTCGTGGCCGCGCACCTCAGCCAGATACTCGATCTGCCAGCGATGCCCTGCGGAGAAGTTACCTCCCTGGTAAAACGCCAGATAATCGACCGAAATCACCTTTGGCGCACTTTTGAGCGGGATGCGATACCACCCCAACAGTCGGGCAATATCCAAATCCCGGGGCTCTGGAGTGACCGCGATCAGAACCAAAGCAGTATCTGCAATCCCGCCCAGTGTAGTCATATTATCCTAACGAAACCCCTGATTTCTGGTTGAAGTCCTCGATTAGTTTGTCAATTTCTGGTGCTTGCGCCTGAATCTCGCTCCAGTAATCAGGGTCATACCACTGCGCCTGGATCTCCTCATAAGTTCTGCCCTGCTGTTCGACCCAGGTATAGTACTTGAGATTGTGAATGCGTTTACGGCTGTGGTAAGTGAGTTCTTCCATATTGGCAGTATTCTCACCCAACAGGTAGCGAGCTTGATCAGCAATGGCGTTAGTAGTGGTGTAATCGCCAAATTCCTGGCGCATTTCTACAAGCCGACTGCCGTAAAGCTCCATCGAGTCAGTTAATACCGTGAAGACAACATCTTTGCTGGTCAATTCATTCCATTTGGCAAATTTGATGGCTGAGAGTAGGTTGCCAACGCCAGAGAAGCCAAGCAGATCAAGTTGATTGACGATTGATTCGTCCACACCAGAGCGGATCAAATGCTCACGACCGGTGGGTTCGTTGAACAGGCGTGCCAGGTTGACAACCGCGTTGTCGTCGATGGAAGTGACAAAATCGGTATTGCGCACGTTGTGCACCCACGGTACATGTTTGTCGCCGATGCCTTCGATGCGATGCGCACCGAAGCCATTATTGAGCAGTGTTGGGCATTGCAAAGCTTCACTGGCGATGATTTTGGAATGTGGGTAGTGTTGTTTCAGTTGATCCCCTGCCGCGATAGTGCCTGCGGAACCAGTTGCTGAGGCGAAACCGGCAATACTCTCACCTTTGCCAAGCACTTTTTCAGCGACTTCTACCAGAGCATTACCGGTAATCGTGTAATGCCACAAATAATTCCCCATTTCTTCAAACTGGTTAAAGATCACCAAATCCTGACCGCTACGCTTCAGTTCCCAGGTTTTATCGAAGATTTCCTTCACATTTGACTCGGTGCCGGGAGTGGCAATGATCTCATCGGCAACTTTCTTAAGCCATTCGAAACGCTCCTTGCTCATGCCTTCCGGTAAAATGGCAACAGATTTGCAGCCAAGCAAGGCAGAGTCATAGGCACCGCCACGGCAGAAATTGCCTGTGGAGGGCCAAACAGCTTTTTGGGTGGTGGGGTCGAACTGACCGGTCACCAATTGAGGCACCAGACAACCAAACGCTGCGCCGACCTTGTGTACACCACAAGGGAACCACTTTCCTACCAGAGCGATAATTCGGGCATCCACGCCAGTCAGACTGGAAGGGAATTCGATGTAATTAACACCGCCATAAGAGCCACCGTGTTCTTTGGGTTCGTTCTTCCAGGTAATTCTAAAGAGGTTCAACGGGTGAATATCCCATAGACCGATCTCTTTCAACTGTTGCTTAACACTATCTGGCACCAGATTGGGATCGCGCTGTTGGGCGAAGGTAGGGATGATTACGTGCTTTTCACGAACACGCCCCAAAACGCGCTCCAATCTGTCTGGATGGATGGTGAGATCAATTCTTGTCATGATGAGGTTTCTCCTTTGTGAGATGGGTAAGTAGTATTCAAGTTTTGATGGAGGCCAGAGTCTTCTGTAACGATTTCAGGCGCTTCAGCCACAATATAGAGCGGTCGGCCTTTTACTTCGTCGTAGATACGACCAATATATTCGCCGATAATGCCGAGTGAGATTAGTTGAACACCGCCAAAGAACAGCACCATGATTAACGTGGTAGCTTGGCCAGTTAATTGGGCAACTTTGGTGAGTCGCAAAATAATCACTATCGGAATTGCTAACACAGAAAGACCGGCAGCCACGAACCCAATCCAGGTCGCGACCTGGAGGGGTACATACGAAAAACTGGTTACGGCATTGGTTGCCAGCTTGAGCATTTTTTTGAGCGGATATTTGGTGACACCAGCGTGCCGGGCTTCGCGTTTGTACTCGACGCCAATTTGGTTAAACCCGACCCATGCGCCCATGCCGCGCAGAAAGCGGTGTCTCTCGGGCATGCGGTTCATTACGTCCACCACTTTGCGGTCCAGCAGCCGGAAATCGCCGGTATCCAGAGGAATCTTGACGTCGGTGAGCTTGTTGATGAAACGATAGAAAAAGGCGGCGGTTTTTATCTTAAAGGCAGATTCGCCTGCACGTTCTTTACGGACAGCATAGACAACCTTGTAGCCTTCACGCCATTTTTTGATGAGTTCAAGCATTACTTCAGGTGGGTCTTGTAGGTCGGCGTCGATGATCATCACTGCCTCGCCCCGGCTGTAATCCATGCCCGCGGTCACGGCAATCTGGTGACCAAAATTGCGTGCGAAAATCACTGGTCGCACACGCTCATCCTGAGATGCAAGTTTGCGCATCACGTCTGTTGAGCCATCTTTGGAGCCATCATCCACCAGGACTAACTCCCAGGTATCACCAGTTTGTTCCATCACGTCATGCACCCGGGTATAGAGTAGCGGCAAGTTCTCGAGTTCGTTATAGATCGGCGCTATTACAGTGAAGACAGGATTAGCCATGAATAACCTTCTTGAGCGAGTCGAGCGTTGGCTCGATAATCGGAGCAGGGGCAACAGATTGGGTTGCCGCGCGGATGTCTTTGAGTCCACTGCCAGTTGAGAGCACTAATATCGGTTCTGAGGGGTCGAGTTGTCCAGCAGCGACTGCTTTAACCAGACCGGCAAAAGCTACAGAGGCAGCGGGTTCCACGAAAATGCCGGAATTCCCCAAAGCAGGAATGGCAGCAAGAATTTCCGGGTCATTGACTGTGAGCATGAATCCTTCGCTCTTCCGAACAGACCGAAGCGCTCTCAAGCCGTCACGGGGCAGATCTACACTGACACTATCTGCAAGGGTATTTGATTGGACTGGGGTGATGTAGTCGGCACCGGAGAAAAAAGCGTTCGCGACTGCTGCGGAACCTTCCGCCTGAACCCCAATAATACGGGGCATTTGGTCAAGCCAGCCCAATGAAATCAGGTCGCTAAACCCTTTATACACACCACTCAGGATGTTGCCGTCGCCGACGGAGACGAAAACATTTAATCTTTCTTTCGAGGGAAGAGGTCGGATGACCTGTTCCCAAATTTCAAAGGCAGCGGTTTTTTTGCCTTCGACAGTAAAGGGATTGAATCCTGTATTGCGGTTGTACCAACCAAATTCATGAGAGGCTTCGATGGAGAGATCGAAGGCTTGATCGTAGCTACCATCGACAAGGATAACTTTAGCACCGTAGACGAGTAATTGAGCGACTTTGGCTGGTGGGGCGGTGCGAGGAGCAAGAATGACCGCGGGCATTCCCACAGCGGCCGCCATGCATGCCATAGCTGCACCCGCATTACCGGTTGAGGCAGCCACAATAGTTTGAACATTGGTTTCGAGCGCGCGGGCGACTACGATTGCGCTGGCACGGTCTTTGAAGGACGCGCTGGGGTTGCGGCTTTCATCTTTGATGAACAATCGCCGCAATCCAAGTTGAGTCCGTAAGCGTTCCGGTTCGTAGACAGGGGTGTAGCCGACCTGATGCAGAGGTGTGTGTTCAAACCCAGGATCACTAACCGGCAGCAGAGGCGTATAACGCCACACAGAACGCTCCTGGCTTTGGAGGATGGTCTCGAGTCTAACGCCTTCAAAATCGAGTATGGTATCGAGGTTGCCGCCATCGAGAGGACAAGTGTACGTTACCTCATCGGGTTGCCAGATATGGTTACAGACTGTGCAACGGTAATGACTGATCATTTTATTAAGCTCCAAACCCAACCGGGAACCGGTCGGGTCGAATTTATTCGCTTATGGCACAATCCAGGTGCCAGTTTTGCCATCAAGGGCGTCTTTAATATGCTCCGGGTCGGTGATCAGGGCTTTCTTGCCACCTTTGGCCATGTATTTAAGGATGGCTTCGATCTTGGGCAGCATGGAACCCTTGGCAAACTGACCTTCAGTGATGTATTGCTTAGCTTCTGCAACAGTCATGGTGTCGAGCCATTTCTGGTCAGGTTTGTTGAAGTTAATCGCGACTTTTTCAACCGCGGTGCTGATCAGGAAAAGGTCCGCATCGAGCATGCTGGCAAGAATAGCCGAGCCGAAATCTTTGTCGATGACTGCTTCGACACCAACCAACTCACCGCTTTCTTTCTGCATGACCGGGATGCCACCACCGCCGACAGCGACAACAACAAAACCTTTATCAATCAGGCTGCGGATGGCCGGAGCTTCCACAATGGTCTGAGGAATAGGGGAGGCAACCACACGACGCCAACCGCGGCCAGCATCTTCTACCATGGTCCAGCCTTCTTTGGCCATTTTTTCCTTGGCCTGGGCTTCATCCATAAAGGAACCGATCGGTTTGGTGGGATGTTGGAAAGCCGGGTCATTGGCATCAACAATGGTCTGGGTAACTATCGTGGCAGGCACTTTATCGATACCACGGCGTAAGAATTCGTTATAGAGGGCTTGCTGAAACATGTAGCCGATCGAACCCTGGGTATCCGCGCCGCAATAATCCAACGGAACCTCATGCAATTCGTGGGAGGCTATCTCAGATCGTCGCAAAATGAATCCGACCTGTGGGCCATTACCATGGGTCACGACGACGTCCCAGCCATCCTCAATCATTGTAACAATATGCCCCATGGTTTCGACTGCGGCATCAAATTGATCGGGGACAGTCTGGTGATTCTTGTCCTTGATAAGGGCGTTTCCGCCGACTGCTACGACTGCTAAACCTTTTCTTTTCATTAGTTGCTCCGAATAATAGAATTTTGGCTTTTACTGGGTGAGAAAAGCCTGATCACTCCTGAGCCAGTTTCCTGGCTGCGTTATTGTGTTTGATGATGTGTTTGTCGAGGTCAAGACCTCTGACTGCGCCATGTTTTACGATCGTTTCACCGCCAACCACAGTGTAATCTGCCTTGACTGGTGCGCAGAATACTACTGCAGCTATAGGGTCTGCCAACGCGCCAGTGTAATCGAGGCGATTCAGGTTTACAGCAAAGAAGTCAGCGCACTTGCCAACTTCCAATGAGCCGATATCGTTACGCCCAAGCACGCTGGCACCGCCGCGGGTGGCGATGGAGAGCGCCTGGCGGGCGGTCATGAGTGGCGGGGCATCAGGCGCCGAGCGTGAAGCCCCCATGAGACCGCTTTGCAGGCGGGCTAACAACATAGCATGGCGCACTTCAGCGAGCAGGTGGGAACTATCGTTGCTGGCAGAACCATCCACACCCAAACCAACCTTCACGCCATGGCTGAGCATGTGCATGACTGGGGCGATACCTGACGCCAAACGCATATTGGACGATGGACAGTGTGCGACACCACAACCATGTGTGGCGTACAGTTCTATTTCCTCTTTGTTTACATGGACAGAATGCGCAAACCAAACATCCTCACCCATCCAATCGACCGATTGCATGTAAGCTACTGGCTTATAGCCAAATTTGGCTTTACAGAAGTCGTCCTCATCTTCAGTTTCTGCCAGATGAGTATGCAGATGCACGCCGTAATGTCTCGCCATCGCTGCAGACTGACGCATCAGGTCACTGGTCACACTGAAAGGCGAGCATGGTGCCAGGACGATCTGCAGTTTTGAGCCGCGTTTGGGGTCATGATAGCGTTCAATCAGCCGTTGGCTGTCTTTGAGGATGGCTTCTTCGGTGTCGACAACACTATCCGGTGGCAAGCCGCCCTGAGACTCACCCAGACTCATCGAGCCGCGGGAGGCATGTAGCCGCAGGCCGATCGTGCGCGCGCCTTCGATTTCATCATCCAATTTCGATCCGTTTGGGAAGAGATAAAGGTGATCAGAGGCAGTGGTACAGCCTGAGAGCGCCAATTCAGCCAATGCGGTTTGGGTGGAGGTGAAGATATCATCGGGTGTCATGCGTGCCCAGATGGGGTAGAGCGTTTTGAGCCAATTGAATAGGTTGGCATTCTGAGCGGCTGGGAGAGCCCGCGTGAGCGTCTGATAAAAGTGGTGGTGGGTGTTAACCAATCCTGGCAGGACGATATGTCCGCTAAGGTCGAGCACTTCATCGGCTTTCTGCGGTAGATCTGCAGCTGAACCGATTGCCTCAATAAAACCGTCGCGACAGAAAATCGCCGCACCTTTCAACTCACGATCTTGCCCGTCCATTGTAACAATGATTTCTGCATTTTTTACAAGTAAGGTGGTCATGAGTTTTGTTTCTCCCTATTTTAGTGAGTGTCAGCCAGTTCAGCAGCACGCAAGGTATTCTTCATTAATAGCGCGATCGTCATTGGTCCGACGCCGCCTGGAACAGGAGTAATTGCCGATGCTACTTCTGAGACCCTGGCAAAGTCAACGTCACCAACCAATCTTGAACCTCGTTGGGTGGTTGGATCGTCAATGCGGTTGATGCCGACATCAATCACGACTGCGCCGGGTTTTACCCAATCTGCTTTGACCATCTCGGGTTGACCAATGGCGGCAACCAACACATCAGCCTGACGGCAGACATTAGCGATGTTTTTGGTGCGCGAGTGGACGATGGTCACCGTCGCGTTGGCTTTGACGAGCAGAAGTGCCACCGGCATACCAACGATATTGGAGCGGCCTAACACCACTGCGTTTGCGCCAGACAGATTTATACCTGTGCTTTCAAGAAGGACCATACATCCAGCTGGAGTGCAAGGCACGAAAACAGGCTCGCGGCCTTTCTGTGCTAAACGACCGATATTGACCGGACTGAAACCATCCACATCTTTGTTCAGATCAATTGCGGCTAAAACCGCTTCTTCATCGAGGTGCTTGGGCAACGGAAGCTGCACCAGAATACCATGAACCTGTGGGTCGGCGTTGAGCGATTTGACCAGCGTTTCGACCTCTTGCTGAGAGGTATCAGCAGGTAGGATATGCCCAAACGAGCGAATACCAACCTCGTCACATGCCTTATGCTTGTTGCGAACATAAACCTGTGAGGCTGGGTCTTCTCCGACCAAAACTGTGGCCAGGCCGGGGGTGGAAAGGCCAATTTGAGCGCGCTGCTCCACGGCCTGTCTCACTTCTTTTCGAATATCTTCTGCGATCTTTTTGCCGTCAATGATGTTTGCTGTCATGGAAACCTCTCGGGCAATTATACCTGAAACAAAGGTTATAATTCGTTTATGGTCACATCCGCTCTGCCTCTGGTCGTTGGGATTGCCGGTCCTTCCGGTTCTGGCAAAACAACGCTGGCACAGTCCATCCTTGATGAAATTGGCGTCGACCGCATTTCCTTCTTGCCCCACGACGCCTACTATCGCAACCAGGATAACATGTCTTTCGAAGATCGCTTGAAGACGAATTATGACCATCCCGATTCGCTCGAAACAGAACTGATGATTGATCATATACGTGCGCTAAAAGCCCACAGATCAGTAGAGGTTCCCGTTTATGACTTTAAATCCTATACTCGATCTGGTAAAACTGTTAGAGTTGAACCTCGTTCGATTGTTTTGGTGGAAGGCATCCTGATCTTTACCGAAGCAAAACTGCGTCGGCTTTTTGATGTAAAAATTTTTGTTGATGCGGACCCTGACATTTGCTTTATTCGCCGCTTGCAACGTGACATCACCGATCGCGGACGCTCGGTCGAGTCAGTAATCGATCAATACCTCGGTACGGTGCGGCCAAGTTACATCGATTTTGTCGAACCTTCCAAGCGTTTTGCCGATGTGATCATCCCAGAAGGCGGCATGAACAACGTCGCACTTGATATGGTTATCGCGCGTCTGCGCAGCCTCCTGCATGACCATTAATCCATGACAAACTGGATCAGCATTGCCCAAGAAGAATATGGGATTACACTCGATTCCATCGCCGTTGAAAGGTTTGGACTTTACTATCGCGAACTGATTGAATGGAATGAGCGCTTCAACCTGACGGCCATCCGTGATCAGGCTGGCATTGAAATCAAACACTTTCTTGACTCCCTGATCGTTGTTAGTGTTACCCAGCGAGTACCTGCCAATATGATTGATGTAGGTACTGGCGCTGGGTTCCCCGGGTTGGCACTTAAGATCGTCTGGCCGGATTTGAAGTTGACCCTGGTTGAGTCGGTGCAAAAAAAAGCCAACTTCTGCAGGCATGTCGCCGAGACACTTGGGTTCTCTGATGTTACAGTCTTGGCTCAACGAGTGGAAGAAGTTGGTCAGGATCCGTTGCACCGCGAGAAATACCAGTTGGTCATTGCACGAGCTGTAGCGGCAAT
The DNA here is from genome assembly GCA_049657925.1 of Anaerolineaceae bacterium. Taxonomy (GTDB): domain Bacteria; phylum Chloroflexota; class Anaerolineae; order Anaerolineales; family Anaerolineaceae; genus Mesolinea. The sequence goes on along the minus strand of JBASOE010000072.1, from coordinate 3,868 downwards.
GCCTGTGTTGCTGGAGTACTTGCTGCCTTTGGCTAAACCCGGCGGTCTGGTAGTGATGCAGAAGGGCGAGAACGGCGCGCAAGAAGCTGAGGCTGCTCAAAAGATCATGCACAAGCTGGGGGGAGATCTAAAGGAAGTCCGACCAGTTAGCCTGCCTGATGTCGAAGGGAATCGCTTCCTGATTGTGGTAGCTAAAAACGCGCATACTCCCAAGGATTACCCGCGGCACGCCGGAACACCAGCAAAAACACCCTTGACGTGAATCCTGTTAGCGGTTTTGGTGTTATAGAATTCATTGCTATGGAAAAACTACCTGAACTAACCTTTTTCACGGAACTCGATTCCGAAAAACTCACTCAACTCTTCAATAACCGTTTTGTGATTGATGATTTGCGTGCGCTGAAAGCTGGTGTTTCGATCGGAATGCTGGACCTCAGCATTGAACGTGCCGCAGTTGTCAAAAAACTCAACCGCTTCAATATTCCAGTCGTCGGGTGGCTGTTGCTGCCCAAAGAGCAAGGTTATTGGTTCAATCTTGAAAACTTTCCCTACGCGATCGCCCGTTATGAAGCTTTTAAATCATGGACTGTAGAGAATAAGCTTGAATTTGTTGGCATCGGGCTGGACATTGAACCAGATTTTCACGAGGCAGAAGCATTCAAACAGCGCCAGCTCAAAGTTGTCAAACCAGCGTTCAGACGCCTCATTGACAAGAAGGCTTATCGGCAAGCGGTGCTGGCATACACTGGTTTAGTCAACCAAATTCACGCGGATAGCTGGCTGGTTGAGGGCTATGACATGGTGGCCATCCAGGACGATCGCAAAGCCCGCTCCACCGCCATTCAACGAGTAATGGGATTGGTGGATTTACCGGTTGACCGGTCTGTTTTAATGCTTTATTCCAGCTTCTCACGTCCAAACGGACATAAGTTGTTGCAGGCTTATCTGTTAGAGACTGACTCGGTTGGTATTGGAGTCACAGGCGGCGGGGTGGAGATGGAGGGGCTTTCAGACAAACCCTTCATGACCTGGGAGGAGTTCAGCACGGACTTGCGGTTGGCATGGCAGGCTGGCAAACCGATTCACGTCTTCAGCCTGGAAGGGTGCGTGGAACAAGGCTGGTTGGAACGACTAAACACCTTTGAGTGGTCAAAATCTGTCGAGAATCCAAACACGCAACTGGTCAAACTGGGCAGAGTAGCTCTGCAGACTACCGCTTGGTTGATCGAACGTCCGTTAGTGGCTTTATTGGGGGTTGGGGGAGTGCTAAGTGGGTTGTTAATTGGCAATAGCAAAGCCAAAAAGAAACGTAATTTACGCTAATACCTTGAGTGTTCAAACTCTTCTGTCAAACGTCTCCATTCCTCGATGGTGAGCGTTTCAGCACGTCTTTGAGGCGAGATGCCGGCGTTCTCGAGGAGCGCTTCGCCTGATTGGGTTGAAATTTGTAGACCCGCGCTCAGCGAATTGCGCAGCGTTTTGCGCTTCTGTGAAAAACCAGCGTGGGCGAGTTTGAAGAAGTCTTCCATGGCATCGAGACGAATAAGCGGTTCAGCATACAAGCGAATACGGATGACCGCCGAGTCGACATCAGGTGAAGGATAGAAGCACCCAGACGGGATGATACTGACAAGTTCAGGCTTGCCGAAAACATGCACCGAAAGGGATAACAAACTGTGTTTTCCATCCCTGGCAAGGATGCGCTCAGCAACTTCTTTTTGGATGGTCATGATCATGCGCGTAGGTTTGCTGGTTGCGGAAAGCAGGTGGCGAATGATGGCAGAGGTGATGTAGTAGGGGATATTGGCCACTACCAGGTAGCCCGGTTGGTCCATCAGGGTTTCTGGCGAAAGTTTGAGCACGTCGCCTTCGACCAATTTGACGTTGTCAAAACCTTCAAGACCCTCTTTAAGCGGTGCAATGAGTGAATTATCCAACTCGACTGCGGTGACTATTTTGGCTTTTTGAGCTAACAAGATGGTCAGGCTGCCCAACCCTGCTCCGATTTCCAATACTGAATCTTCCGCGCTGATTTCTGCCGCATCAATCACTTTCAACAATCCGTTTGGATCTGCCAAAAAATTCTGCCCAAGGGATTTCTTGGGGCGGATCTGGTACTTTTTCAGCAGCGCTTGCAGATCAAGGAAGTCCAGACTCATGGCAGCACCGTCGGGAAGAAAGCTGGGATGGGCGTTAGGAAATACATGGTCGTCCAGCTATGCCAGGAGACATAATTGTCATCATCAAAGCCCAGATCAATCCAATACCGACCTAGGATGCCACCGCCCGTGTCGGCGATTGTTCCATAACCGTAACCGGACACGTAGACTTTTTGAAATTTCATCGCCTGATACCAAGGGACAGTAACCGCTATGACGCCCTTGGTAAGTGGGGTGCCAGACGCCGTGCCGGTATGTCTGCCTTGTGAACTGGGGGTGTATCCGGTGGCGTAGACCGAGACTTTGCGCCAATACTCCAGGGTTTCGCCGTCCACTACTTCGGTGCTAACGACGGGTTTGGTGCCCCATCCCAAAACGCCATCTGCTGGGTCGCTAGCTTTCCAAGGTCCCTCGGTGACAGCGGTAGTTTCAATTCCGTTCTCAATCCGCGAGCGGGTGCGCGTTACCACCAGTCCAAGTTGACCCGGCACGATGGTAGAAATAGTGTCCAACTCAGCATTGGGGTCCTCGGTATAAGTGTTGTTGTAAGCAGTTTCCTCGGTTTGGAAGGAAAGGTTTTCCTCTATGTGGGTCAGCGCAAGCAAGCCGTTGTCGGGCAGAGGTTGGGCTTCAGGCGGTTGAACGCGATCCAATCCTTGCAGAGGAACGGAGAGATCACGCAAGGCCTGGCCGACCGATTGCGCGGCGGTAAGGCCACTGGTCGAACCGGAGGCGGTGTTGACGACCACCTGGCGGCTGGTGTGGATGGTTACCTCATCTTGCTGATCGAGTTCATGATCGAGGGGCAAAGAAAGCACAGAATTTTCACTGAGGGCTATGCCGGCTTCCGAGAGGGCAAGTTCGAGAGTGGGTTGCTGCGTATAGACAACTAAGTAATTGCGATTTAGGGTGACCGATAACTGTTTGGAAGGTACAAAAGTGAGTATGACTTCCTGACCGGGTTCAAGGGTCAATGCTGGGTCGATGTGGACGCCGTCATGCTCAACGATATCTCCGGGAAATAGTTTTAGTTTAGCGTGTTGCAGGAGATTGGCTGCCAGGAGCTCCGCGCTTTCGAAATGGAGCGTTTCAGTCGGAGTGATAATTGTCACTGGGCGTTGCCTATCAACGAGAATTTGTGTAAATCTCAAATTGGTTTGGTCAGGCTGAGGCCAAACTTTGTCACCCTCAACCGGGTTGTAACCAGCTTGGATCAAAACCTGGCGCGGGGTAAAAGCAACGGTTCTGAGCGAGTATGTTTGTCCGTCGACGACCAGCGTGTAGACGCGCCAGCGGTCGATCACCAGCAAACTCAAACCCAATAGAATCAAGGCAATTGCACTGTATAAAAGGTCAGGAGTTTTGCCCTTGTTAAACCAATTGTGCATTTATTCAGCTTCTCAAATCGGCTATTCAATGGGTTAGGGGTAAGTGGTTGGCACTTCCGCTGGTACTTGTGGCTGAATTGGATAGGTTAAGTTGGTATCCTGGGTGGCTCCCTGCAGAGGCGTTTCTGCTTCTGTTGACCAGTAAGTGCCATCGAACTCCTGACCGTTAAACACGTAATTTGCAAGCACCAAGGGGTTCTGATTGATGTCTTTGATCTGGATATCGAGCTTCTGGATGGTTACCTTGCCATCTTTATTGATCGTCATGGCACGGTCGAGAAAATCCTGGACAAAGGAATTAGCGTCCACTGTCGCAGCGTC
>JBASOE010000071.1:0-31538 GCA_049657925.1 Anaerolineaceae bacterium | reverse complement strand
CTGTCTCCCCCCGTTGATCACCCTTGGAGAACCTATGGAAAGAAACTGAATGGTAAGCCTACTGTTGTGATTAATTAGGACACTTCTATTTAGCCAACATTAGGACATTCCTATTTAGCCTTGACATCTGTTGAGATAGGCCTGGGTTTCTGTTTCAAAAGTCGTTAGGTGTAAGGAAGGGTACAAAAAAGAGAGAGTTCCTGCCATCATTGAGTTTGGCAAAACAAAGAAGGAGGAACTCTCCAATGACAGACAACGCTGTCTCAATAACTATAACAATAAAAGTTGGACAAGAGACCCTGAGCATCAACACCCTGAGCATCAACACTGAGCATCAAATAAGCAGGGCAATTGCATCTTCGTAATTGAAAGAGAACGTGGAGGAAGTAATCCTAATCCCAACCACAGCACGGCCGTTTTCCATGGGCACCGACCTTGACAGACTAATCTTGGCTGAGCAAGTTGAGCGTCATCTTTCGGATGATAGCGAAGTTTCCAGCCGCATTATCCTTTCTCACCCTGCAGCGGTTTTCATTGAAGGCGATATCAAGCACCCAGTGCAAACTGTTGTCTATGCCTCAATGGCTGCGCTGGGTTGAGAGGATCTCATGCGCTTTCCCCTTTATTTTAGTGATGAAATAACGCGTAGCGGTTTCTTCCTTGTCCCCTATCCACCGCTCACTCGGTTTTCATCTCGAGGTTTTCCTTAGTTAGGGAGAGCTTCACCAATTCCTGTAAGATTTGTGTTTTACTCAATCCTTGCGGAAACATTTCCAGCAGGTTTTTTTTATGTTTCATCTAAGATGTCACTGATATGCTTCGGTTCCATTATCAATTGAATTGACATTTATCTTCTTATAGCCTTACCTCCTTGCGAGAGTTTCAAAAAAAACACTCGACTCAATGGTGGTTATTTTGAAGTCAAAGGCAAATATAGATGATAAGGAAACATCGTGAAATCCCACTTAACTGTGAAAGGAATCGCCACTGAGCTAATTGGCTCACCTAAACTGAAGGTATTACTGGTTTTGAAACTCACTCTGCCAAATCCAAATTGACCTGAGGGCACCCTCGTAGCATCAATAGCGATGGTCACGCTCTGTGTTCCGCCTGGAGGGATTGTAAACGTCGCAGGATTGATGCTCACAACCACACCAGAATTCGTGCAAGCATCCACCGTGCCAGTGTATGTGGCTTCAACATTGGCGACACTCCTGAATGTCCGTGTGAAACGACAAATGCCTAAGCAGTAACTGTTTTGATAGGAGGGCAAATTTAGAGTCCTGACATCCCCACCTGTTGCTGGGTTGGCAGCCATCATATTGACGTAGGTTTCATGCATCACCAAGCCTGTCAATGCAGCTTTGGTCATGTCAAGGCGACCGTTACCATAATCGAAGGCATCGATAGGAGAAGAAAGGTCGTAATCGCGCGTCGTGCCAGCGAGAGCTGTCATGATGAGTGCAGACTTGATTTCCATGCCGCTCCAGCTCGGAAAAAGACTTCTCAGCAAGGCGGCGTTTCCAGCGACATGTGGGCTGGCCATCGAAGTACCAGACTTTAAGATGATTTCGACTGGTTCTCCAGAATCGGCGACTCCATAAGGAGTGCTGGGATTGCTCGTCGCACATGCAGCTAAAACATTGGTTCCAGGTGCAGCAAGCTCCGGTTCGACCACATCGAAGAGTACAAATGGTCCACGGGACGAGGTCTGACTGAGTATATCTGCTGACTGTGGATCGATTGTATTTTCTGCAGTTCGGCCATACCCCGTATTGGCAACCGTGATTTCCCAAGGGGCACCTTTCAAGGTGGTCATTGAGGAAGGTCCACCATTACCTGCCGACGTACTTACGACACCGCCTGCTTTCACAATCTCAAGAAAAGCTAAGTCAACCGGGTCAGAATAGGGATTTCTGCATGGGCCAGTCTTTGGACCAAGCGAAAAATTGATTACATCTACGCCATCTCTTAAAGCTTGTTGAGCCGCAGCCAAAGAAGCTGAGCTTGGACAGCCATTCAGATCACAAACATCATAAGCGATGATGTTAGCGTGTGGCGCCATACCGCTGATGGTTACAACATCGTCGCCATAAGTAGCCGTAATAACATTGCCAGCGGCAGTGGAAGCAGTATGCGAACCATGTGAGCTGTCATCTTCACCCAACAGAGCTCCAGCTGTGGTTATGTAACTATAAACACCTGCCAGTTTGTCATTACAAACATATAAGCCAGGATCTGTCACGCACAGTCCTTTATAAACTCCGGGACCAAAAGGGTTTGTATGAACAAAACGGTCCACAGGACCAGTGGCTGCGAACGAAGGATGGTCCATATTTATGCCGGTATCCAAAATACCGACTAAAACGCCTTCACCTTTGGATTTAAGGTAGGGCAAACTGGGTCCAGGGACATTTGCGCCGTCCCAAAGACCGTTAGTGCCCAACCAGGTAGGGCTCAGATCAGTATCTGGCCAAAGAATATGATCTGGGGAGACGGCCTTAACACTCTCAAGCAGACCAATCGCACTTGCTTCTTCTTCAGTTATCTCAATGGCGAAGCCCCCAAACAAAACGTCATACCGGAATACAATATCATTGGCGAGATCACGGCCAATAACTCCTGATGCTTGTTCTATGGTTCGGTCAATCTCACTGTTAAAATATGTAAGGTAGGCAAGGACATTGGGATCGTCGAATAAGATCTTGTCCCTCCGATTGTCTTGTGTAATCTGCATCCCTTCGATTTCCTCTGAATAGGCGACAAGTGAAGGGGCATTCAGTTGGACGATAAATCTTCCTTTAGTCGCAGCAGGTGCGCTTGAATCCGTATTCATCTCTGCTGCTCCCATGTCTGCTTCACTACTGCTCTGTTGCACTCGGGGTGTTGGTTCACCAACCAGAATACTGGTCGCTTGTGCCGGCACGGGTTCTACCAGCATCGTAATAATTAACAGGATACAAATCGAACCATTAATCATGCACTTCATTCTTTTAAACTCACGTGATTGGAGTAAGTTATTATATCCATGCGAGATGATCAGCTCACGAGTAAGAAGCTTATTGTAATTCAATATTTTATTTATCGGATTGATCGGATTAAAACTGTGCTGGGGTAGTGCTTTTCAACAGTAATAGGTCAAATCTTTATAGATAATTCAAATCCTATTTCATTAGGTTAGATTTGGATTCCGCGAAAAGGCCAGGATTGTTGTTGTTTAATCGGGGTGGAGTCCCCTAAATCCACTTTCATTCAATAACCTTGGAGTGGCTCTAATGACATATCAATGAAAGGGATCGAACTACTGCTCTCAAGTTTGTTTTCAGACTATAGAACTCACTGACGTTCACAATATAAAATGTTTGTATGATGTTTTATTATTCTTTATATTTACTTATTTTATAATATATATTAATCTGGAACAATAAATAGTGAACATTTAATGTTCAATAATTGCTCGTCCAATTAGGAGTAATATGTTTAAATTAATCTTCCGTATATCTCTCGCTCTGATGCTCATTTTCTCAACTGGGGCAGTCGCCGCTTCTCGTGTGAACGCTCAAAACACAGGTGCAATCTGGACGACCGATTCCGGATGCGCCACGCAAGACAAAAACATTTATTCAGCTGGCGAACAAGTCTGGATCGGTGCTACTGGGTTCGCCGCAGGGACATATAGCTGGACCATCACAGGTCAACCTGGTCAAGCTTCTGGGGACCCTAACATAGTTGTCGCTTCGGCTCAGTTTCGATTAGCGGACCCGCTGAGGTTCTTTGTTTTTACGCTTATACCCTCGCAGGCGATGATTGGGGTGAATACAAAGTCGATCTTGGAGGCAAGATTGATAATTTTCGTGGCCCTGGTGCACCTGTCGTACCAACTGCGACGCTAACGAATACGCCTACAAATACAGCGACAAACATCCCTACCAACACGCCAACAGAAACCCCTACAAGTACACCGACTGAGCCAGCAAATACTCCGACTGACACCTCAACCCCTACGCCCACCGAGTCAACCACTGATGTGCCAGAGGAAGATCCTACATTAACGCCTACCTCGACCTTCACAGCGACTTCCACCCAGTCATCAACTCCAACATTCACGGCAACGCCTACTGAGTCATCCACTGATTTGCCAGAGGAAGATCCTACATTAATGCCTACCTCGACCTTCACAGCGACTTCCACCCAGTCATCAACTCCAACATTCACGTCAACGCCTACTGAGTCATCCACTGATTTGCCAGAGGAAGATCCGACGATCACGCCTACATCGACCTTTACGACGTTTCCCACTCAGACCTCTACCAATGTACCAATCGCGACAATTACCTCAGTCCCAACCAATCCCGTTGCTCCAACCCCAACACCGAATCGCTCCCCAGTTACGGGTGCAGCAGATTCTGCTGTTGCGCTTTCACTAGGCGCGGGAGCCTCTGGACTAATCTCGCTGATTAGTTTCCTTTTATGGAAGAGGAAACTTGACTAAGATTCCTCGACTCCTGTTATTGATAATAAGCATCACAACAGGTTTCATCGCACTGTTCATCGGTGGTATGTTGATCAATCAACGTACCACTCTTGCCTTTTCTGCTTTACAACCCGCAGAAAAGCTTACTGATCCCTTCATAAATGAAGCCTCTCGTTTTCCTGTATCAGCAGGGCCAGATTTTCCCATTCAGAATTCTGCATTACTCTTCGAACCCACTAAGACTGTCCAACAAGACAACGCAATTCCCGAAATTACCAGCCCAACGCCTGAGTGGATGACCTATGATCAGCTTGATTTGTCCGACCAAAAAATGAAGGTGACAATCAACCTGGCTTGCGAGAACCAAGCAATCGTTTTGCCAGAATTTAAGGTGCATGCCTGGTATCAAGGCGTGTTTGAGGATGGCACATTCGATGTTAGTGCTAATTCCGCAATTGCCTGGGAACACCTTGGTTATTATGGATTGTGGATGCACTCGGGGCAAGATATTTTGGGGAGAAGGCTTACAGCCTTCAATTTACACAATTATTTGGAACGTGACCCACAGGGAGATTTGAGAAACCCTGCCGAATTCGATCAACACCTCCAGAAGTGCCTGGTAGGTAGTATCGTTCGTTTGCAAGCAGGTGGCAAGACCTCACTGAGCCGCATCACAGCAGGAGCTCGTGTACCCAATGAACAGATAAACGAACTTTCTGGTCATGTAATGGACTTGGTTCCTTACCTTGCAGAACAGTATACTGACAGTGGTTTTTCAGAAATTCAGACAACTGGACTACTTTTTTATTTCTGCGGTCGTCGATTGGTCGGCGAAGTTGAAGACCCTAACTCTTTTTTTTGGGCTCAAGCACGCATCATCATTGCCATGGAACCACTGCCAGAGGATTATTTCAGGTAATTCATCAGATCTCGACCCGCTCTGAGAACCCTCTTTTTTCTACGAATACGCTGCTCACCCGACCCTTAGAAGGTACAATTTAGATAAGATGGAATGCATTTTAGGTTGCCAACCTGTCCTCACGAATGACGCTGAATTGCTCTTTGGATTAGTCAGTCAATCTAACAATTCTATTTCCTTCCTTTCGATTGTTATCGGGCACCCGACCCAAGGACAGGATTAGTTGAAGGATACGACTGCCTTATCACGTGAAACGGAAGCAATCCCCAAAGTATTGCCACCGAGGAAACCTTCAAAACTTGCCAGTGTATTAATCATCCTCGGCACGATTTTGATCACAGTACTGGTGTTTGTCTTCCGCGAGGAGATGCAACAATTGCAGAACTTCGGTTATCTGGGTATCTTCTTGATCTCCATAGCAGCGAATGCCACCATCATCCTCCCTGTACCCGGACTGGCTATCACCACCACCATGGGCGCGGTCTTCAACCCGATTGGGGTAGCCATCGCCGCTGGTCTCGGCGCGGCGATTGGTGAGCTGACCGGATACGCTGTTGGGAGATCTGGTTCGGGTTTCATCTCCGATCGAAACCTTTACTTGCGTTTGCTTGATTGGATGCGCAATCACCCCAAATGGTCATTCACGGTGATCATCGTGATGGCTTTCGTTCCCAACCCCCTCATGGATGTGACCGGCATGGTCAGTGGCGCGCTGGCAATCCCAGCCTGGAAATACCTGGCAGCTTGTGCCATCGGCAAAACTCTCAAAATGTTAGTTTTCGCCTACGCCGGGCATTATTCATGGCAACTACTCAGCCCCCAGCCTTAAACCGCCGCCAAGCCTGACCCCTTCATGCTATAATCCGCGCAGATTATCTGACGGAGAAATTATGGCCGGGAAAGCAAAAACCAATCCCTCAAGAACGCGGACAACAACCAACAACAGGAAGTCAACGACCGTTTCGAAGAGGGCAAAAGCAACCACAAAGTCAACCCGGGTAAAAACATCTGCGAGGTCGCTGGATCGTACCAGGGTTGTCCCTGCTCGTAAACCCGTTAACATGAAGCCTCCAATTTCGATACAGAAGCGCATTGAAGTTGCCGGGATCAGCTTGCTGGTGGTTGGTTTGCTGTTAGTTCTGGCATTACTCACCTCAAATTCAGGAATGGTAACCAGCTGGATCTCCGAACGCCTGACCACCTGGTTGGGTTGGGGGGGTTACATCCTGCCGGTGACTTTTGTATTGGTTGGGCTGTGGTTTCTACTCAGCCGCATGGATAACTTCCCCAATATTTCGTTTGAACGCTTGCTTGGGGTTGTGTTGTTGTTCGTCAACCTGGTAACCTGGTTGGGTCTGATTAATTCAGGCGGTCGAATCGGTTCGGCTATCTTCTTAGGATTGGTGAGCGCGTTGGGTCAAGTTGGAGTGATCATACTGCTGATCGCCTGGTTGCTGGCTGGCTTGATCTTTTTGGTTGATCTCTCCATGGCAGACCTGATCCTCTGGTTGGCAGAGAGATTCAAACACAGTCAATCCAAATTCGCCAGGTTTGTGCGCAGCAAAGCCAAAGAGCAGCAAGTGAGTGATGATTTGGAGCACGAATCCGAACCACTTTCTACTGCATCTCTGACTGACCCGGCAACTTTACAACCCTACAACCCTTCGGCTGCTGGTTCTGTTTCTACCTCAGAAACAACACCAAAATGGGTGCTTCCAGAACCGAGCGAAATGCTTAATCCGATCCCTGCGGTACCATTCGACGAAGAAAGCGATGAAGATCGAGCCCGGGTGATCGAAGAGACCTTGCGTTCTTTCTCAACCCCAGCGCACGTCGTCGAAATTCGCCGCGGGCCTTCTGTGACCCTCTTCGGGGTCGAGCCCGATTTCGTCGAATCCCGCACGGGCAAGACGCGCGTGAGGGTCAGTAATATCGTTCGTCTCAGCGATGACCTGGCGCTGGCACTGAAAGCTTCGCGCATTCGGATACAAGCCCCCGTGCCTGGTAAAGGATACGTTGGGGTTGAGGTCCCCAATCAAAAGACTGCCCTGGTTTCGTTGCTCGAAGTCGTAGAAAGTCCATCTTTTGTCAAGCACAAATCACCGATGAAGTTTGCCCTTGGCAAGGATGTCAGCGGTGTTGCTGCTACCGCTGATCTGGCTGCCATGCCTCACTTGTTGATTGCCGGCACCACTGGCTCGGGCAAATCCGTCTGTGTCAATGCCATTTTGGCGGGCTACCTGCTCAAACTCACTCCGGATCAACTGCGCATCGTGCTGGTTGACCCGAAACGGGTCGAATTGACAGGCTATAATGGCATTCCTCATCTGCTTGCTCCAGTGATCGTGGATGCCGAGAAAGTGGTAGGCGCTTTGCAATGGATGCTGCGTGAGATGGACCTGCGTTATCGCACTTTTTCAGCGAATAACGCCCGAAACATCACCGAATATAACGAGATGATGGCAAAAGAAGGCGGTAAGAAGTATCCGTTCATCCTCGTGGTGATCGACGAACTGGCTGATCTGATGATGCTTGCACCCGAAGAAACCGAAAAATCGCTCACCCGTCTTGCACAGCTGGCGCGTGCCACCGGCATTCACCTGATTCTGGCGACTCAACGACCTTCTGTTGACATTCTGACCGGTCTGATTAAAGCCAACTTCCCCGCCAGAATCGCATTCGCTGTTGCCTCCATGGTTGACAGCCGGGTCATTCTCGACCAACCCGGTGCTGAGCGCTTGCTTGGACGCGGTGATATGCTCTTTCAGGCCCCGGATTCGCCTGCACCGGTCCGACTTCAAGGCACCTATGTTTCCGACACTGAGATTAACCGCATCACCGACTTCTGGCGTGCCCAGACCGTCTCTGGTTCTGCTCCTGAGCGACCGGATGTAGCCATCTTCACCTCTCAATCTCACATTCCTTTGACCCAGGACCCTTTATGGAAAGAAATGGAAAAAGATCCTGATGAGGATCCGATTGAAAGGGAGGCATTGGCACTATTCCGCAAGGAAGGCCGTGCCTCTGTCTCCATGCTGCAGCGCAAGTTGCGTATCGGTTACACCAGGGCAGCCCGGTTGGTTGAAAAACTCGAACAAAAGGGGATGATCAGCGCGCCAGAACCCCAAACGGGAACTCGCGAGATTTTAGATTGGGGGGATTATCCGCCATTAAATGAAGATTAACCTTAAAAAAGATGTGAAGATTTACCTATTGCTAAATTTTTCATTGCAAGAATTATATAAATAATCTATAATGACGAACAAATCTAAAGTGGAGTTTTATATTCATGTCTGATAACGCCGAAAGTTTACAAGCAAACGTACAAGAGCCTGAAGATCAAATGCAACTGATGGGGGACTTACTGGACGCCGAAGGTGGTCTAACGTTTGACTTCCCCAAAGCCGGTGAGATCCGTGATGGTGTCATTGCCAGCATCAGTGAAGGCCAAATCCTGGTCAGTGTCGGTGCAAAATCGGAAGGTCTCATCACTGGTAAAGAATACGAAGCCATTCCGGCGGATATCCTGGCTACCCTTGTCTCAGGCAAAGCTATTCCAGTCTATGTGGTCACCCCTGAGGATTCAAGCGGTAACCTGATCCTCTCCTTCATTCGTGCAGTCGAAGAGCAATCCTGGCTGGACGCGGAAGCATTGATGAAATCTGGTGAAGCCTTTGACTCAGCGATCGTTGGCTACAACAAAGGCGGGCTGCTGGTTCCCCTCTCCACCATTCGTGGTTTCATTCCCGCATCACAGATGAGCCTCAGCCGTCGCCTCGCCATTACTGGCGAAACTCCTGAAGCAAAGTACAAGGAGTTGATTGGCGAAAAGGTCAAAGTCTCGGTCATCGAAGTTGACCGTGAACGCCATCGCCTGATCCTCTCTGAGCGCGCAGCCTCCAACGAGACCCGCGATATGATCCGCGATAAGGTCATGGATGATTTGACTGAAGGCGATATTCGCACGGGTCGGGTCACCAGTCTGGCAGATTTTGGTGCCTTCGTTTCCATCGGTGGTGCGGATGGACTCGTCCATCTCTCTGAAGTTTCGTGGGAACATCTTACCCACCCCAGCCAGGCTCTCAAGGTTGGCGATGAAGTCAAGGTCAAAGTCATCAGCATCGACAAAGAACGCCGCCGTATCGGTCTTTCCATTCGACAACTGCAGGGCGATCCCTGGTCACACCAGATCGCTGCCCTCAAAGTAGGTCAGTTGGTCGAAGCTGAGATCACTCGTTTGACCAATTTTGGCGCATTTGCCAAATTGGATCTGCCTGGTGATCTGGAAGGTTTGATTCACATTTCCGAACTTAGCGAACGCCGCGTCGAACACCCCAAAGAAATCCTCAAGGTGGGTGATAAAGTGACCCTGCGCATCATCAAGATCGATGACGAGAACCACCGCATTGGTTTATCCATGCGCCGTGTTGACTCCGCTGCTTACACCGATCAGGACTGGAAGTCATTGGCCGCTGATTTTGAGGTTGGTTCAGAAGAGACCTCTGGCGAAACCATGGCAACAATTCTCGGCGAAGCTGCCCCAGTGGCTGAGGAAGTTGTTGAAGCTCCTGAAACCAAGGGGGTCGAAGAGGTTTTGGAAACTGTCCCCGCTGAGGTTTCTGAAGCAGCCGTTGAAGACGTAACCGAAGTCGCTGACAAATCTACCGACTCGGAAGCCGTTGCCTAATTAAGCTTTCATAAACGCCGGAGCTCTTCAGTTCCGGCGTTTTTTGTTATCAGGAGGACGATGCCGCTCTTTCTGGATGCCCATCAGGATTTAGCCTGGAACATGCAATTGCTCGGACGAGATTACCGTCGTTCGGTTCACGAAACGCGCGCGCTGGAAGTGGGAAGTCCGATCCTGGACTTGACCGGCAATACCTTGCTCGGTTTGCCCGAATATAATCAAGCCGGGGTGGCCTGGGTATTCGGGACGCTCTTTGCCGCGCCATTCAACCCCAATAAACCCAATGAACAATTTCCGGGTTACCAGTCACCCACAGAAGCTCACCAGCGATATATGTCGCAACTCGATTTCTATCACGCCTATACATCCGAGCACCCGGACACCTATCGCTTGATCACAAAGCGATCTGAACTGCATGCTCATACAGCCTTATGGCAGCCATCGAACGACCAACTCAAACCAGTCGGTCTCATACCCCTCATGGAAGGCGCGGAAGGCATCATTAGCCTTGATGAATTACCTGAATGGTGGCAGAAAGGCGTGCGAATTATCGGTCTGGCCTGGCACGGCAACCAATATTGCGGCGGATCCCGTCAACCCGGTCCGCTGACCCAAGCCGGTCATGACTTGATTGACTCTATGGCCGAGATCGGGTTCGTGTTGGATCTTTCGCACATGGACGAATCAGGTGCTTTCCAATGCCTCGAGCGCTATCCCGGTCCGATCATCGCCAGCCATGCCAACGTCAGCGCCTTGGTCAAAGGCTACACAGGCAATCGCTTGCTTTCAAATGATCTGATCAGAGCCATGTTCCAACGTGATGCAGTCATCGGAGTCATTCCAAGCAATCCCTTTCTCAACCAAAATTGGCGCGAGGATGGCGGTAAGTCCGCCATCTCATTGAAACTTCTCGCCAATCAAATCGATTACCTGTGTCAGATGGCTGGTGATGCGCGGCATGTCGGCATTGGAACCGATTTTGACGGAGGTTTCGGAGTTGAAGATGAACCAGCCGAGATTGATTCAATCGCTGATCTTCCCAAAATCCTCCCGTTGCTCTCGGACTTTGGTTATCAAAACCTGGACCTCGAGGCGATCGCTTCAGGCAATTTCTTGCGTGTGTTAGAATTGGCATTACCGGAATAAGTTCACCAGACATGGAACCACTCGAACAGACCCATCCAAAACCCCAAATGAACAACCCTGTTGAAGCGCCTCGCTTCCCGATTTACCGCCTGAGGTTTTCTCTGACCTTGCTGATGATTGGTTTCCTGGTCTTTATTCTTGGCATCGACCCCGCTCTTTTTGGGCTTGATCGCGGGGTTTCAATTGGTTTCGTGCAGATCGTTGTGTTGCTTCTCGGGCTTGCCATTATCACATGGGCTGCCTACCTGACTTTGTCAAGTTTCTGGCCAAAGGGTGAGAAATCCTTGCTGGCAGATTTCGGCAGCCGCACCATCGCGACGGGTTATGTGATCAGCGTTTTTGCCGCTTTAGCCGACGCCTTTGGGCTTGGCACCAATCCCATGCCCAATGTCTTCCTGGGTGTATTGCAGTCTCGGGGTCTGATGATCGGAATGGGCGTCATCTTGATCGGTTTTCTGATGAACGTGCGCTGGAAGTTCCCCACAAGGCAACCAACAAAAACCAATAGACACTAATTCCTTATCTTTTTTATAATTGCGCCTCTGTGATCAACCGGCCAACCGTGCGGCACGATCAGAAGCGGGTGGTGTCACACCACTCCTGCCAACCCGCGTGGTATTATTATCTTTATTCCTTTCACCATTCAGGAGGGCAAGCATGACACAAACCCAATATGGTCCCGACAATCCCCATCCATTCTCCAAGATTCGCACCGAACTGATCTGGGAAGGCAAATACGACGAGTACGGCAACCGGCGCGAGGTGGATATTGCCGGCGCGTCCATGCCATTGCAGCGCATCGAAACGGTAGATGAGCCGCGCTCCCGGGAGGAAGTTCAGGGGCTGCTGTTTGACCCACAGAAGTCGCACGTGGATGACTTTAGAAACATGCTCATCTGGGGCGACAACAAGCTGGTGATGGCATCGCTGCTCAAGGAATACAAAGGCAAGATCGACCTGATCTACATCGATCCGCCCTTTGATGTTGGAGCGGATTTTACGATGGATATCGCCATTGGCGATCAAGGTGATGAAGTTAACAAAGACCAGAGCACGCTTGAAATGGTTGCCTATCGGGATATGTGGGGAAAAGGAACAGATTCTTATCTCCATATCATATCTGAACGATTAATATTGATTAAAGAATTATTGAGTGAAAAAGGCTCTATTTATGTGCACTGTGATTGGAGAATAAATCATTATTTTCGCTCAATTCTGGATGAAATTTTCGGAGGGGAAAATTTCCAGAGAGAGATTGTCTGGTCAATCGAAACATCATCTGGATTCAAAAGTCAAGCGAACAATTGGATTAGATCTCACGACACAATTTTCTTCTATTCAAAATCGGAGCACAACTCATTCAATAAACAATTTTTTGGCTTGGATGAGAAGACTGTCAATAGATATGATAAGGTTGATGAAGACGGCAGAAGGTACAAGATTTATTTTAATGCGGATGGAACTGAAAGACGTGTTTTTCTTGATGCTTCCAAGGGACGGCCAGTAACAGATGTATGGAGTGACGTAATAGGGTTCCAAACCGTAAATAACACTGGCGAATACTTAGGCTATGCGACCCAAAAACCGGAAGGGCTCTTAGAACGCATTATCAAAGCTTCCTCCAATGAAGGCGACCTGGTAGCAGATTTCTTCTGCGGCTCGGGTACGACTGGCGCGGTGGCTGAAAAACTGGGGCGGCGCTGGATCATGGCTGATCTGGGGCGCTTCGCCATTCATACTTCCCGTAAGCGCCTGATCGAGGTTCAGCGCTCTCTTCACGCCGAACACCAGCCCTACCGCTCTTTCGACGTCTACAACCTGGGACGCTACGAACGCCAGTGGTGGCAAAAAGAATCCCTCAAAGGCGCCGACGAAGAACACCGCCGCGTGGTGCTGGAGTTCTACCGCGCTGAAGCCCTGGTGAACTCTCCTTCCCCATTGCTACACGGCCGCAAAGCCGGTGCCTACGTGCACGTGGATAAGATCGACAGCATCTTTACCCGTATTGAAGCCCGTCAGGTCGCCCAGGCGGTCAAGCAAGCCGGTGGCCGCGAAGTCAACTGCCTGGCCTGGGAATTCGAAATGGACCTGCGCATGGCCTGCGACGCCCTGGAACAAGAACTATCGATTAAGATCAAGCTCATCCTCATCCCGCGCGAGATTATGGAGCGCAATCGCAAGGATCCGCCGCCGTTTTTAGAAGTCGCTACGCTGACCGCCGAACCGATCTATCACACGATCGATAAGCAGCGCGTGGTCGACATCAAGCTGACCAAGTTCCTGCCTTCGCTGGCGGAGGTACCCAGCAAGGAGCTGGAAGCCCTGCGCGAACGGGCGGTGGAATCGGGTTTCGACTTTATCGACTTCTGGGCGGTGGATTTTGACTACCACCCCGACCGGCCATTTAACCACCATTGGCAGGTTTTCAGAACGCGCAAGAACCGCGCCCTGCCCACGGTTTCGGACTTGCAGTATGCATACGACACACCTGGCAAACACACCGCCTGCGTCAAGGTGGTGGACGTGTTTGGGGTGGACACATCCATTACCGTGGACGTTGAGATCTAAAAAGGGGAATAATGATCGATCAAACTATCAATTTAGCCGCGCTTGAGCCGCTCTACGGACCCTCCGAAGAACCTAACCGCCACCGCCTGCCTCCAAAGTCGGCCGATCAACCGGTAATCATTCAGAACGGCAGACGTCCCAGCGGGATCACCATTGCCAACAACTTACGCCACTACCTGGATGAATGGCGCAAAAATTTTTATTTTGATGCTTCGGATACCACCCGGGAATTGTTGAATCATTGGTTTTTGAATGACCACACCCTCACCAGCCCCAGCGGTGAACCGCAGCAATTCAGTTATTACTTCTGTCAGCGTGAAGCCATCGAGACACTGGCTTTCCTGATGGAACACAATATCCGCTCGCTGTCAGCTCTGACCGGCGAATATGGCGGGGACAATGCTGCTTTTTCCGCGGAAGGTGTCACCACCGATGAAGATCTGTGGCCGCGTTATGCCTTCAGAATGGCTACCGGGTCCGGCAAGACCAAAGTGATGAGCCTGGCGATCGTCTGGTCATATTTTCATGCCCTGCGCGAAAGCGACAGCCCGATGGCCAAAAACTTTGTGGTGATCGCCCCCAACCTGACCGTTTTTGAACGCCTAAAGCAGGATTTTGGCGATGGACGCATCTTTGATACTGATCCGCTTATCCCGCCAGCCTGGCGGGGGGACTGGAACCTCTCGGTTGTCCTGCAGGACGAAGCCAGCGGTGCAGCCACTGGAGGTACACTCTATCTGACCAACATCCACCGCTTGTATGAAGCTCGCACCCGACGTCAGGGTGAAGCTGAAACTTACGGATGGATGGGCCCGGCAGTGGCCAGGGCGAGAGCGTTGGATACCGGCGAAGCTTTGCGTAAGCGCATAACATCGCACCCCAATTTGATGGTCATCAATGACGAAGCCCACCACCTTTGGGATCCGGATTCGGCCTGGGTGGAAGCGATGAACTTCCTCAACGATTCTTACAAAGCGCGTAACGGCTTTGGGATCAATGCCCAGCTTGACTTCTCGGCGACACCCAAAGATAAAGATGGCAACCTATTCAAACACATCGTGTGCGACTCGCCCCTCGGTGAGGCGGTGGATTCTGGGATCGTCAAAGTACCTATCATCGGGTATGTTGGCAAGTTGCAGGAACGCGCGGACGAAAACGCGGCTTATCGCTATGACGAACATTTGCGCCTGGGTTTTACCAGGTGGCAAAAATCCAACGAAGAGTGGGAAAAAGGCGGCAAGAAAGCCCTGCTGTTCGTTATGTGCGAGAATACAGAGGCGGCTGACCAGATCACCCAGCGTCTCAATACCGACCCCACCTTCAAAGAACTGAACGGCAAAACCATCAACCTGCACACCAACCTAAAAGGAAAACTCAAGAAGCTTAAGCGTGGTGGGCAGGATGTCTTTGAATTCGTTGAGAACGAAAAAGAGATCAGTGATGAAGACCTCAGGCAATTAAGGCAGCTTTCCAGGGAACTGGACGCCAATACCAGCCCATACCGCTGTATTGTTTCGGTGTTGATGCTGCGCGAAGGTTGGGACGTGCGCAATGTTACCACTATTATTCCTCTGCGCCCTTACAACGCCACCGCAGGCATCCTGCCGGAGCAAACTCTCGGACGAGGTTTACGACGCATGACTCCCCCCGGTCAGGCACTGGAAACAGTCACCGTCGTGGAACATCCGGCCTTTCTGCGGCTGTATCGCGATGAATTGGTTCAAGAGGGTTTCCCGATCACTGAAACCAGCGTTGACCAGGTGCCAAGAACAACCATGAGCATTTTCCCTGATCCAGCAAAGGATTGGGACAAACTCAAAATTGGTATTCCCTCGCTGACGGATGAGTTTCGTATCGTTTCAAAAGTTGAGGAAATCACTTTTGACGAGGTCAAGCAGGCCAGCAAAGATTTGAAAAAACTGGAACTGGGCAACCCGAGAGACGTTGAGTTGGAATTTGAAGGGCGAGCATTGATCACCAATGAGGTGGTAGAACGTATGAAGATCACCTTGCCTTTGCTGCAGGACGGCATGGGGGCGATCGCCTTTTATCGGCAGGAACTTGAAACCATCTGTCGGGTAAAAGGTACTCATCGGGCACTGGCACCCTTGATTGAAAAATATCTCACCGAAGAGTTGTTTACCCAACATGTCAGCTTGTTCGACCCAAGGTTGGTCGCCAGATTGGGTGACCAGGACGTCAGAGAATACATCCGCTTCAGCTTTGTACCCTTGATTAACCGCAAATCCAAGGTCGAGCAGCAGCGTCTGCCGGTTGGTGCTGAGCAATTGCTCAGCGAGTGGAAACCTTTCCAGGTGACATACTCTGAGAAACACCCATTGGTTCGGGCTGAACGAAGCCTATTCAACTTTGTATCCTGCGACCGCAGCCTGGAGGTTTCATTCGCGACCTTTGCGGATTTGGCTGAGGATGTGGCCGCGTTTGCCAAAAATACCGGTCCTCAGGCACTGCGTATAGACTATGAAGGCTCGAATAACCGCCACGCTTACTATACTCCCGACTTTTTCGTGAGGTTGAATTCTGGCAAGTACTACCTGGTGGAGACCAAGGGCGAGATGGAGCAGGAAGTTGGCGCGAAAGCTAAAGCGGCCAAAATGTGGTGCCAGTCTGCCAGCCAAAATGGCCTTAGCTGGGAGTATTTGTTTGTGCCAGAAGGAGTCTTCAGTCGTTTTAACGACATCAGCATGCAGCGCCTGGCTGATGCCTGCACGCCAGAACTTTCGAGGTTATTGCAGGATGCCGGCCGACTTCAGGCAGCTCTGCCTTTCTACGAGATCTCTGAGGCAGAGAAGCAGAACAACCGCCAGCTCTTTATCAAGGACGAGGATTTCGAAGCGCTCCCGGCGGACTATCAAAAGAAGATCAACCAGGCGACAGATTTATTCAACTTCCTCACCGAAAAAAACCAATCTTACTCGCCTTGCTTTCAGCCACTGATGAGTTCGATCGATCACGCGTCGGTGAATGTAATCCTGGCTTTGCTTAAACCCGATGTGCCAGCCGAGAAAAGCGCTCAGGATCGCTACTTCATGCCCGATACCTCATTCCTCCCCCAGAGGGACATCGATTGGCTAAAAAGGAACGCCGTTGGTCTGAAGAAAGCCCTGGTCTACTCCAGTTACACCATGCCCATCAGCATGCTCAGTTTTTGCCTGGAGTATGCCAGGCTGGACCCGCCGCTGAATGTGGAAGGGATTTTTGCCTCGGTCAAGGAAAGATTCGGACGATACAACGAATCACAGCTATTTGATCGGGTGGAACGCATACGAATTTTCAGGAATAACCAGATCGCCCACAGTACCAATGAAGACACCATTGACGCTGAAATGGCCAAAGTAGAACTTAAGAATTGGATCACCGGTCTGGTTGCGATTCATAAAGTCAGAAGCAATTTGTAGGCAAAGGGTGGGTTGATACTCGTCACACAGTAAACAGTCAACCACCCGATCCGTATAACACAACCAACCCACAACGGTTCTGCATTTGCATAACTGCGCTTGTTATAATCGCACCCATGCAAACAAATGAATCTCTCATTTAATTGACACTTGAAAATGGCTTGCGGGTGATGCTCAAACCCATAACCAATGTATGAATATACAACAATTAGTGTTGTAATTTCAGACATAGGGAGGTATACTATTTTTTGAAGAGAATAGGAGATGAACCATGAAAATCAATATTAATGATCGACTTAAGCAGGCAAGAGAGTACTTGGATCTGTCACAGGAATATGTAGCAGCACAAATGGGGTTGCACCGTACTGCAATCACAGCCATAGAATTAGGGCACCGAAGCGTGTCGAGCGAAGAACTCAAGAAATTCTCTGAGCTTTATGGCTTATCATTAGATGAGATCGCATATGGCGAGGATCAAAACTCTGAAGTAAAAGTCCTAACCAGGCGATATTCCGAATTATCAGAAGATGATAAGAGAGAAATTATGAACCTGGTGGATTTTAAGCTTAGGCTTAAGAAAATGAGAACCAACATTGCTCAGTGAGATAAATTTTTCACGCTACTACCGCTCACCTGAAGAACTTGCTCGCCATGTTCTTCAGGTTTTTTATGAAGGTAAGGATATAGCCTATCCAATTGATCCTTTTAAACTTCTAAAAGATTTCGGCATTGTCTTTCAGATGAGAAATTTTGACAAGTTGGAAGGAATCTATATTGTTCCAGAAGATGATAATGATATCCCAGTAGTCGGCATAAATAATAACCGACCGATCACCAGACAAAGATTTACTGCGGCACACGAAATTTGCCACCACATCAAAGATAAAACCGATATTTACTGTCCAATCAACGGACCAAAAAACGCGGTGGAAAGATTCGCGGATGATTTCGCTGCTTGTTTGTTAATGCCAATAGATGATCTGTCAGCTATTTCAGATAAATATTCGGCAAATGGTTTTGTTGATTTTGATGACGTTTTGAGAATTGCGGATTTCTTTGGAGTAAGTTTTGAATCTTGTGTTTACAGACTAGCCTTTAAATTACATAGAATTTCTGGAGATACCGAAACAAAAGCTTTAAAAAAGCGGATAGGCGTATATAAACCACAAAAGAAAAGAATAACAATAGGATTAGAAAATCATGATCTGGCTTTGTTACGGAACATTATTGAAAGCTATGACCTGATCATTCCTCAAGAGAGTTCTATCGTTTGGCACAAGTTTAAGAATGATTTTATATACAACGAAAATCGTTTGGAAGGGCTCGAAATCGATCACAACGAAGTGAGTGAGATTATTACCGACTTAAGGCTAAAGAAGCAGGAAAGCCTTTTCTGCAATTCAGATTACAAAACAATAATTGAAGTGTGCGGACATTCATCAATTTATGATTATATTTTCTCAACGAAAGAAAACATTTCAGCGTTCAGCCTTTTGCAGCTCAACAAACTCCTCTATCAATACTCACCTTACCCTGAAGCAGCTGGTACCTTTCGACAAACAAACAATATTGTATTACAGTCATCATTTGAAACCAGTGATTACCATGACATCTTTGTTCTAATTGCTGATGTTGATAAAGAAGTTAAAAAGCTCATTCTTGACAAGGATAAAATCTCGTTGACTGATTTTATTGATCGTGTTGTGCGTATTCACCATGGAATTACCGTCATTCACCCTTTTCCAGATGGAAATGGACGTGTATCAAGGGCGTTTCTTAATTGGATGTTTACGTTAAAGAAGCTCCCACCTGTATACTTAAAGTATGAGAATAAACAAAAGTATCTTGACGCCCTGGCAAAGGCGGATCAATTCGACGATTTTGAACCACTGATCGAGATTTTTTACCGCGAGATCCTCAGGTCGATGTATGAATTAAACTCGAAATTTCTATAGAATTCGCAAACTATAGAATACTTAATAACATTTTAAGGCTGGCCATACAGGTTCCGCTTTAGATGTTGGCTAATCCTTCGTCCCAACTCATTAATTCATTACCTCATTGTTGGTTTAGGCAATTCGGCGGGTCAACCCACCCGATCCTTATCACATAACCAACCCTCAACGGTTCTGCATTTGCATAACTGCGCCTGTTATAATCGCACCCATGCAAACAAATGAATCTCTCAATCAATTGACACTTAAAAATGGCTTGCGGGTGATGCTTAAACCTATCCACACCGCCCCGATAGTCAGCAGCTGGATGTGGTATGGGGTTGGCTCGCGCAATGAACTGCCCGGTAAAACCGGTGTCAGCCACTGGGTGGAACATATGCAGTTCAAAGGCACCCACCACCACACCGCCAGTGAAATGGATCATACCATCGCCCGGGTAGGTGGGATGTGGAATGCCTTTACCTCCAGCGACTTCACCACCTACTTCGAAACGCTGCCCGCGAATTCACTCGAATTGGTACTGGAACTCGAAGCGGACCGCATGAATAACTCGCTTTTCGACCCCTCAGAAGTTGAAACCGAACGCACGGTGATCTTATCTGAACGCGAAGGCTCCGAAAACGAGCCACGCTGGCTGCTCTCTGAGGCTGTCAACCAAGTTAGTTATACCCATCACCCCTATCGTAACGAGGTCATTGGCAGCCGGGCGGACCTGTTGGCCCTAACGCGCGAGGACTTGTTCGGGCATTATCAGAACCACTATCAACCGCAGAATGCCCTGCTCTGCATTGCCGGCGATTTTGAGATCGCGCAGGTGCGCGACCTGATACAAGCCCATTTCGGTAACCTTTCGGGTACACACACCCAACCCAATCATCCCAAACCAGAAATTAGCCTGCCTGAACCACAGAAGGTGGAGCTAAGCGGCCCAGGTGAAACCACCTATTTGCAGATCGCCTATCGCGCCCCAAAAGCCAACGATAATGACTTTTTTGCCTTCACCATCCTCGACAGTCTGCTGGCTGGGCCTTCCAGCCTGAACATGTTTGGCAGCGGCAGCATTAGCAACCGCACCAGCCGGCTCTACCTCAACCTGATCGAGACTCAATACGCTGTCTCTTTGGCTGGAGGTTTGAATGCCTCCATAGACCCCACCACCTACGATCTTTTCCTGACGCTCAACCCAACCCACACACCTGAAGAACTCTTAGCCAGACTGGATGACCAACTCCAACTGGTGGCGGATGGAAACATCTCCCAAGGCGAATTGGATAAAGCCATCAAACAAGCCCGCGCCCTCTTCGCGTATGGCAGCGACAACATCACCAACCAGGGTTTTTGGATGGGTTATTCGCATGTTTTTGCCGACTACTCGTGGTTCACGAGCTATATTGACAAACTTTTGCAGGTGCGTCTCGATGACGTGGTGCGTATCGCCAGGCACTATCTCGATCCAAATCATCGCGTGATAGGTATCTATCACCCCGAGGAGGCATAGCCCATGAGCGAGGTACTTTATTCCAGTATGACCATGCCCGGCAAAGATGACATCACTCGCCACACCTACGCAAATGGGGTTACCCTGCTCACCCGCCCCAATTTCAGCAGCCCTGCGGTGGTCGTTCGCGGTTACCTGCCTGTCGGTGCGATTTGCGACCCTCTTAACAAGCTCGGCTTGGCGTCCTATGTGGCGTCCAGCTTGATGGCTGGGACTACAACAAATAATTTCGAAAAACTCAACGAGCGTGTCGAATCCATCGGAGCGTCGCTTTCGTTTGGGAGTGGCGCGCTTTCCTCAACCTTTGGGGGACAATGTCTGAACGAAGACTTACCCACCCTGCTTTCCTTGTTGACGGAGATCCTGGGACAACCTTCATTCCCCGACCAGCAAATCAAGCGCATCAAAGCCCAAATACTGACCATGCTTGATATTCAAGCCCAAAGCACGTCCGACCAGGCCGATATCACTTTTGACCAGTTATTTTACGGCACACACCCCTATGCCTTGCCCACCGAAGGCAAGCCTGAAACCATCCATTCCATTTCCCGAACAGATTTGGTTGGGTTCCACCAGGATTACTACCAACCATCCGGTCTCGTGCTTTCAATCGTCGGCGGCATTGACCCCATGGAGACCGTCCGTATCGTCGGCGAGACGCTGGGCAGCTGGCAAACACAGGCATCCAAAGAGCAGCCTGAATTGCCAAAGTTTGTCCCTCCAACCCAAACCCAACGCGGGCATGTCCCTCTGAAGGGCAAGAGCCAAACCGACTTGATGATAGGCACTCTCGCCCCGGCCTCCATGGCAGAGGATTATCACATCGCCTCACTTGGCAATAACATCCTGGGCATGTTCGGGATGATGGGACGCATTGGTGAGAGCGTGCGCGAAAGATCCGGTCTGGCTTATTATGCCCAGAGTTCACTGGGCAGCGGACTTGGACCAGTACCCTGGCAAGTTGTGGCTGGGGTCAACCCGGACAACCTTGATCGTGCCATTCAACTCATCCATGACGAGCTTGAGCGCTTCATAACCGAACCTGTCACTCAGGAAGAACTTGACGATTCACGAACACAAATGATCGGCCGCATGCCGCTCAACCTGGAAAGTAACGCCGGCATAGCCCAGTCCTTGCTCAGTATCGAAAGATACCAGCTTGACCTGGATTACCTGCGCAACCTACCTGGCATCCTAAACGCCATCACGCGTGAAGACATCTTGCAGGTGGCTCAAAACTACTGGAAGCTTGACCGTTTGGTGATCACATCATCGGGGAGGGAACTATGAAGTTGAAATGCGGTATAGACGCGGCTCGCATCAGTCGGCTCACTCATGTAAACCCAAAGATCAAGAAACGTTTCGTCCAACGCGTCTACACTGAACGCGAACAAGCCCAGGCAAGAGGCAGAGATGATGCGCTGGCCAGTTTGTTCGCCGCCAAAGAAGCCGCTTCCAAGGCGCTTGGCACAGGCATTGGCAGGGTCAGTTGGCGTGATATTGAAGTGTTGCACCGCCCCACCGGGGAACCAAGGATCAAGTTGCATGGTGTTGCCAAAAAAGTTGCCAAACTTAAGAGACTCACCAAATGGGCAGTCAGCATCACCCACGAAGGTGATTTTGCCATTGCCTCAGTCGTGGCATTAGGGGGAAAATCCAAAAAATGAGGCTGCTCTGCCTGAGCGATGTGGAGTCAATGTCAATCTACAGCACCCACATTCGTGAGCGCTTTGGCAAGACTGATATCGCGATTAGCTGCGGCGACCTGCCTTACCCCTACCTCGAGTATGTTATTTCCATGCTCGATGTGCCACTTTATTATGTGCATGGCAATCATCTGACGATCATCGATACACCCAATGACGAACTTCGCCTGCACCCTTGGGGCGGCGTCAACGTCCATCGCAAGGTGGTTTACGACAAAGCTCACGATCTCCTGATTGCTGGTATCGAAGGCAGCCTGGAATACAACAAAGGGCCCAAACAATATTCACAACTACAAATGTGGTTGATGGTATTTGAAATGGTGCCAAAGCTGCTGCTGAACAAGGTGCGCTATGGACGCTATTTGGATTGTTTCATCACTCACAGTCCCCCTGATGGGATCCATTCAGAAAGCGACCACGCCCACCGTGGAGTATACGCTTTTCGCTGGCTCATACGCTGGTTCTCGCCAAAACTACACCTACATGGGCACGTGCATCTTTATCTGCCCAACCAGCCGCGAGAAACCATCTACCGCAAAACCCGGGTAGTTAATGCATACAAATATATTGAATTGGAGCTGAACCCAAGGAGCAAGGTGGGTAACTAACCCAACTCGATCCCAAACAACGGCACCAACATTTCATCCGCGCTCAAACCACCATGCCTGCCCAGCATTAAATTGGGTTTATTTGCCCACCAGAGGTATGCATCATCCTGGGCGATAGCAATCAGATCACCAATCCGTCCATCCAGTTTAGGATGCGTCTCTCCGATGCCAAATAGCTGTAAATCCAGTGCCTGCTGTCGGGTAATCAAGCTGAATTTGCCCGGCCATGCATGGATGAAATACTCCCTGATCGCAGCTTCCTTGCCAGGTTTGACATACAGGAAAGGCAGCCGATTTTCGCAGGTTGGGGGTATCACCAAATTAGCCAGCAGTTCCGGATGTCCTGAAAGCAAGAAGGTTTCATACGGAGGGGTAAATACGGAACCATGATCAGCAGTCAACACAAACAACGTGTCTCTCTTTGCCCAATTCTCCAGTCGGTCCAACAACTGCGTTTGGAGCGCCTGGCTCATCAAATCAAATTGGCAGGCGACCCGCTCGTCATCGGGTCCATACCGATGCATCAGTGTATCGACTAACGGCCAGTAGGCATACACAAACTTGGAGTTTGCCGGTCGGGCGTTCAGATTGTCCCTCAGGTTCGCCCATAGATCGCTTTCAGAAACATAACCATGCAGGCTGGTTTTTGCGGAGTGCATTTGTGAAAGCCCGGACGCTGTGATTGAGTAGGGCAAATAGGAATGTGACTCAATCCCAGCAGCTTCGAGGTAGGTTCCAAAAGGCTGAATGTTAAGAAAAGTGGTCGGGTCAAAGCCGGCTTTCACCAGGCTGCCAACGTCCCCTACGAAGCTCGAAGGCATGTGCAGAATGGTGTTGATAACCATTGAAAACTCTTTTACCCACATTTCATAGCCAATAATGCCGTGCCGAAGTGGGTCGGCACCAGTCCAGATCGAGGTCAGCGCGGTGGATGTAGTGCTGGGGCTGACCGAAGTGATCGGAATAAGCGAGCCTCTTTCGAGCATATTTCGCCACAAGGGAGCCTTGGAGCCCTCCATCAGTCGAACCAACTGGTTGTAGCCAAGGGCATCCACTAACAAGACCACTACCCGCTTATATCGATTACTAAATTTGTCAAGGATCGACGGGGCAAAGGTCTGGCTGACAAGCCTCGGTCCACCAAGCCAATGACTGACGCTGGCCGTTAAATTGGCAAGGCCGTATCCGTCATAAGAAGGAAGGATGAACTCGGTAGAGTTCCCCAATTTGCTTCGGCTTCGTTCAGAAAGCACAGGTAAAGTGATATTTGCGAAATCAGGCATTCTCAGGTTCTCCTATTGAGCGTTGGGATGCTCAGCAAAAACATTAACGGTGGGCAGATTCGAACACGACATCTGAACGATTGGCGAAGCGGGTTCTCATTACCTCAATCGCCTGGGGGTTACTGTCAACCAATATAAATTGACGACCAGTCTTCAGGCAAGCCTCGCCAGTAGTGCCGCTGCCAGCAAAAAAATCCAGAACCATTTCACCGGGATTGGAAGATGCCCGGATGATACGTTCGAGCACTCCCAATGGTTTTTGGGTTGGATAGCCGGTCTTTTCCTTGCTGTTCGTCCCTACGATCGTGTGCCACCAGGTGTCAGTGGGTAACTTACCTCGGTCAGCTTTCTCGGCCGAGACTAATCCGGGTGCCATATATGGAATGCGGTCGATGTCATCCCTATTAAAGGTAAAGTTCTTGGCATTCCTGGCGTAAAACAGGATGTTGTCATGTTTGGCAGGCCAACGATCACGCGCCCGACCACCATAGTCATAAGCCCAGATGATCTCGTTGATGAAGTTCTCGCGCCCAAAGATATCGTCGAGCATTACCTTGCAATAATGCACCTCGCGATAATCGATGTGGAAGTAAAGGCTGCCATCTGGTTTCAATACCCGCTTCGCTTCCTCAAGGCGGGGTCTCAAGAAAGCCGAATAATCACTGAAAGTATCCTCGTAGTCTTTTTGGCCGACCACTTCCGTGGCGTAGCTGTTATCACCAAACCCGATTCGGTCTCCGTTTTCTGCACGCGAGGTCTTAATCTGCTTGCGAGCTTGAACCTTTCCCGTATTAAAGGGTGGGTCTATGTAAATCAGGTCGATCGCCTCATCCGTCATTCCTCGCAATACTTGCAGATTGTCTCCAAAGAATATTTTATTAACCATCGCCTTATTTTAACCCATCAGCATACAAAAAGAACTGGTGCTTAACGCCAGTTCTTTTCTCGCGAACTAATACTGATTAACCTAATTGAGAGGTGCAATGAGGGCAGCGGGTCGCTTCGAGAGGAATCTCAGTCTTGCAGAATGGGCAGATTTTGGTGGTGGGGGCAACAGGTGCTTCCGCGGGCTTTCGCTTCATATTATTAATAGCTTTGATGAGCAGGAAGATACAGAAGGCGATGATAATGAAATTAATGATGGTCATTAACCAATTGCCATAAGCCATAACAACCGCGCCGGATTCCTGCGCAGCAGCTAATGGGGTTCCAGCGGGTAACGCTCTGGCTGTTTCATTTAGCCGGATGTAAAGGTCGGAGAAATTCACACCTCCGAGTAACAAACCAATAGGAGGCATGATGATGTCTTTGACCAGGCTGTTCACGACTGCGCCAAAAGCACCGCCGATGACCACGCCGAAAGCCAAATCCAACACATTCCCTTTGAGAATAAATTCCTTGAATTCTTTTACGATGCTCATTTTTTATCCTCCGAATGATTGATATGGTAATTATACGATTAATTCATACTTGATATTGGCATAAAATAATATTTCACTTTGAAAGAAGCGCATATAATCAAGTCACTCAATACAAACCTGTACACAGCTGTCTTTTTACCCTTATAATTTATAGATATTTACGCTTAGCAGAAAGGGAAATTATGGATAACCTTGAGAACAAAGCAGATGAATTTGCCAAGAAAATGGAAGAAGCCGCCAATGACGGCTGGAATACGATTGAATCCGGTGCGAATAAAGTAGAAGACGCTGCCGCTGAAGCGAAAGATACTGCTTCCGAGGTTGCCAAAGATGCCTGGAATACTGTCGAAGACGCCTCTGAAAAGGTAGCTGACAAAGCTGATGACGCTTGGGGTAAAGTTGAAGACAAAGCCGATGTCGTCGCTGATAAGGCGGATGACGTTTGGGACAAGGTAGAAGACAAAGCTGATGCGGTCGCTGACAAAGCTGAAAATGCATGGGAGAAGGTCGACGCCACTGCCGACAACGCTGCAGATAAAGTCGACGAGACCCTCACCAAGGTCGGTGGCGAAGCCACTGACGCATGGGCTACAACCGCTAATGCAGGTGCCGCCGCTGTCGAGCACCCCGAAGAAATAGTTAAAGAAGTTGAAACCAGCGGCATCGATGCCTGGAAAAAAATTGATGAAGATGCCCGCAAGTTGGAAGCACAGCTAAACACGGCTGCCGACGATAGTTGGGAAAAAACCGAGAGCGCGGCTCAAGAAGCTGAAAAAGCGGTTGAAGAAGCCTCTGCAGATGTCTTTATCCCTGCTGCGGAAGTCGCTGAAGTTTCATCTTGGAAAGCTGAAACACCTGGTGAACCTATTGAACCCGCCAAACCCGCAGAAACTTGGACTGCCCCCGTCTTCACGCCTGCAACGCCACCATCTGAATCATACGCCACGGGCGAAGTTGTTACTCCCCTCAGCCCAACAACACCTAAGAAGAAATTCCCGGTATGGGCCATCATCCTGATTGTCCTATTGGTGCTTTGCATTTGCGGTATTCTGGGAGTGATAATTGTTACCAACCTCTTTAATTACGCGTCCAATGGCGCCTCCCTCGTTCTGCCGTTGGTAATGTAACTATTATTATCTAACTAAAAAGCAATGCCAAGCAGCGCGACCTGTATTTGCCGTGCAACGGACAGGTAAGTGGGGAGGGGTGCTGGGTCAAGCGGGAACTATGATCGTATTGCCTTTGCCCGTCACAGATAGTAGTTGTTTGATATCTGTCACGAAGGCATCGTAGGAGATGGGTTCTACCCCATCCCATCATTAGTCTGCGAAGCAAAGTCGTAGTCCACCCCACCAGCACCACCTAAGGGTTGACCTCAGGTGGAGCCTTATTCTTCGAAAACCTGCAGCTCTTATTTCTGGATCTCATGGTTGAGCAGTTTTACTTCGGTATGTACCAGAGCAGACCTCAAGTTTAGAACAATGTGCGACTTGACCTCATGTGCTGTCAGGAACGGGGCAACATTCAACCCCTTTTCGAGCAAAGTCGCTAATCAGCGGTTGGCCAATCCCATTGACTTCAACCACAAGCCTATCTCAAGCTAATGCGAACAACTTGCGGGATGTTGATTTTCTGATATAATATTTTTTAGATATACATTTTGACCAACGTGGCTTCAATTTAGTCGGCAACTCTCCCTTGGAAAT
Source organism: Anaerolineaceae bacterium (assembly GCA_049657925.1). Classification (GTDB taxonomy): domain Bacteria; phylum Chloroflexota; class Anaerolineae; order Anaerolineales; family Anaerolineaceae; genus Mesolinea. The sequence goes on along the minus strand of JBASOE010000071.1, from coordinate 4,148 downwards.
CGGTATTTGATCCTTAAACTTAGAACAATTCAAACTCTGCGCTCTGACAGCTCTGTCAATATCTCAATTCATGCAATGGATTAATGGTGAATCATGGAATTATTAGAACTCGAACAAAAATCGCTTAAAGAACTAAAGAAAATGGCTGAGGAACTAAACTTTCCAAAGCCAAACCGTCTCAAACGCGAAGGACTGATCGTCAAGATCGCCCAGACCCTGGCTGAACAAGAAGGGTTGGAGATGCGCGGAGGTATCCTGGAGATCATGAACGAGGGCATTGGTTTCTTGAGAGCCAATTATCGTATCAGTACGGAGGATGTCTACGTCTCACAGGCACAGTTGCGTCGGTACGATCTGCGATCTGGAGATCTGGTGATCGGGCACGTCAGACCACCCAGGGAGGCGGAACGCCATTTTGGTTTGTTGAAGGTTGAATCGATCAATGGTCTGACACCAGATGATGCCAGAAAACGAATAAAATTTGAAAACCTGACCCCGATTTTTCCGGATTTCCTGCTCAATCTTGAGTATGACCCGCGCAATTTATCAACTCGGATGATCAACCTGATTGCACCTATTGGTGGTGGGCAGCGCGCAATGATTGTTTCGCCGCCCAAAGCTGGTAAAACAACCATTCTTAAAGATATCTCCAACGCGATCGCGGTCAATCACCCCAAAGTTCGCCAAATTATGTCCTTGATTGGTGAGCGCCCGGAAGAAGTGACCGATATGGATCGCTCTGTTGAAGCAGAAGTGATCGCCAGCACCTTCGATGAACCGGTCAACGCGCACGTTCGCATGGCCGAGATTGGTCTTGATCGAGCCAAACGACTTGTGGAGAACGGCTTTGACGTGGTCATCCTGATGGACTCGCTGACCCGTTTGGCGAGAGCTTATAACATGGTGGTCAATCCGTCCGGTCGTACGCTTTCAGGTGGTATGGATCCTTCCGCGCTTTATCCACCGAAACGGTTCTTCGGCGCCGCGCGTAACCTCGAGGATGGTGGAAGCCTGACAATTGTTGCTACTGCCATGGTTGATACTGGTTCAAGGCTGGATGACGTGGTTTACGAAGAGTTCAAGGGTACCGGTAATATGGAGTTGCACCTCTCCCGCAGATTGCAGGAAAGGCGCATCTTCCCGGCCATTGACATGGAGCGTTCTTCCACCCGACGTGAAGAACTGTTGCTTGGACATGAAACCTTGCAAAGAGTCTGGTTGATGCGTAGAATGTACCTGCAGATGGTCTCCAACCCGCCGCAAGGGGCAGGGATGGACACCGCAGTTGCCACAGAAGCCATCCTGCAACGTATGGAGAAGACCAAGACCAATGCGGAGTTTTTGGAAAATCTCGCGGATATGTAAGGCGCGAACCCGAGTAAAGGAACAACATGACCGAAGATAACACCTCGGTTGTTGAGGCTAAAAAGAATAAGATAACCACCATCATGGCATGGGTCATTTCATTGGCAGTTTGTGCTGGTTTGATCTCGTTTTTAGTGTGGCAGCCAAAAATTGCACGAGCCATGTCTGAACGAAACAATCAGGGGATAAACCCCGAATATCAGCCTCCATCTACTTTAAGCGAAGAAGCTCTCGAAAACATGCCCAATTTTGAAGTCACGCCAGAAGACCCGGTGGTGACACGTGAACTGGAATTTTTCACCGCAGCCCAGGAATACCGCCCAACCGCGATCGAATACACCGTCGTCGAAGGGGATGTGTTGGATCGCATCTCTGAACGCTTTGGTGTCAATACTGAAACCATCCTGTTTGCCAACAAACAACTGCAAGACCAAGCTGACATGGTGCTGACAGGCGCGGTATTGACCATCCCACCAGTGGATGGCATCTGGTATCGTTGGCGTTCAAGCGATACGCTGCAAAAAGTCGCAGAGCGGTTCAACGCCTATACCAGGGACATTGTCTACTTCATTGGCAACAAACTGGATGTCGCCAATCCTAATCCGACGCCGGGCAGTTACATCATGATACCCGGTGGGTGGCGCGAATTGGTCGATTTGACCGGTCCAGCAACCGTGGTGGATGCTAACGGCACTGTCAGAAGCGGTTTTGAAGGTCCAGGCGCCTGTGCAATCAGTGGTTATGGCCCGGTTGGCAATGGATTCCTGATGTGGCCAACCCCTGTAAGGTACATCTCTGGGAACAACTACGGTCCTGGTCATAACGCCATCGACATCGGTGCTGGGATGGGATCGCAACTTTTTGCTGCAGATAATGGCACAGTTGTATATGCTGGTTGGTTGAATGGTGGTTACGGCAATTTAGTGGTCATTGACCACAACAATGGCTGGGTTACCATGTATGAACATCTCGACAGGCTGGGTGTGGCGTGTGGGCAGAGTGTCAATCAAGGCGAACAGATCGGTCAAGCTGGTACGACCGGTTATTCAACAGGAGCTCACCTGCATTTTGAAGTACGCATAGGTGGTACAGCGGTTAACCCCCTCGATTACCTGCCTTGATGATATAATCTTGCCGTTTGCCCCAGTGGCTCAATGGATAGAGCGAGGCACTCCTAACGCCTAGACTGGGGGTTCGATTCCCTCCTGGGGCACTTGACGAATAATGAACCGGATTGTGTAAACGATCCGGTTTTTTTTACAGATAAAAGGATATTAGAGTTCTTCCAGATGGTCGTCTTCAGGTTCGTCATCTTGATGCAATTCCCGCCTGACCCACAGCATCAGCATCTCACCTTCCTCAACTTTTACAGATCGTGCTGCAACGATCGGGGTTTGTTGGCGCAGACCGATGCGGTCTTTATACACCAAAAACATGGTCTGTTTTTCCTCCCAGGTGTTTTGACAGCGGTTGACCAATGCCTGCCCGTTGAACGTACGCAGGGAGGTGAAAGCCATGTCGTATAGGTAAGGACCTTCGAGGATGCCAGTTGCCCAAACGCGTGTTTGATCCGATCCGCCAGCCGGATTGACCGGTTCAAAGATCGGCGTTGGGCCTTCTATGATGGTTATTTTATTATTCATACAGCGGCTATGATAACACAAAGAGAGCAAATCAACCCAAGCTTTTCAGCACTCTGTGAAGAATTTTTCCCAGATATGCTTAACCTAAAAAGGACCGGAAATATCCGGCCCTTTGACATCTGAGACTGATTAATGAGTGGTGTTGTTCCAGAACCAGTTGTAAGCGTACCAACCACCGGTGCCGTCCACACGAATGGATATTCGGACCATATCCTTGAGATCAGCAGGGATTGGGAACGTGGCTTCGAAGTCACCGCCAGCGCCGGAGTTGAACTTGGCTGCTTCGATTCCACCGATACCCGCTGTCCACATCTTGCCCATCTTGACCACGAAGTCGGTATTGGCGGGGAAGTTACTGCCTTTGATGCTGACTGTCTCGTTCGCTTTGACTGCAGTAATGGTGAAGCTGGGGTACTTGATCACAGGCTTCGGGGTGGCAGTCGGAGCAGGTGTCTCAGTTGGAGCCGGGGTTGTGGTAGGAGCAGGAGTAACAGTCTCGGTAGGTGTGGGGGTAACTACTGGCAAGGTTCCGTAGGGATCATTGATGAAGTAGTTGTATGAGTACCAACCACCTGTGCCTTCCATGCGAATGGAAATCTGCGCACGACCTTTCAGTGCCTCCGGAATGTTAAAGGTAGCCGCAAAGGCACCACCCTGGCCGGAATTCAACTGGCCTACTTCAATGCCATTGACACCCTTGGTGTTGTACTCTCCCATCATGACAATGAAATCGGTATTGGCCGGGAAGTCTTTTGTCTCTACACTGACACTGACATCTTTTACGACGCCTTTGATGAAGAAGCGTGGAATTTGACTTGCTGCCGAAGCAGTGCTAACGCTGAATACCATAGGGAATATCAGTGCAAGGGTAAGTAGGACATAAAAAATTTTCTTGTTCATTGCTAATTCTCCTTTTGCGCGTTAATCACGCCATATAACGTTTAATTTGTTTGTTAACTTATGACGCAAAACCTTGTCAGAAAGTTCCCAGATAAGCTATTTATTTAATTATATAATCAGCCTCATGAAAAAGTACACTTTTACATACATGGTTTTAGTGGTAGTGGTGCTGGTGGCATGGTTTGGTTTTCGGGTTTATCAGGCTTATTTTGGCGGGCGTAACAGCGCGGTAATGAAGTA
>JBASOE010000070.1:0-27131 GCA_049657925.1 Anaerolineaceae bacterium | reverse complement strand
GAATATTTTGCTGATCTTAAGGTCGGTTTATTGGAATTAAATACCGTTCCTCAAACAGATGAGGAACGGCTTGAACAATTTGAATTGAAACGAAAGATTGTAAATACTTTGGTTGAGAAGGTCTATATCCACAAGGATCGGTCTTTAGAGGTTACGATCCGTTTAAATCTCCTCCAGATGATTCGGCAACGACCTAGTGCGGACCAAGTCCCAATGGTCGGAACTTATACCCATAAACGATCATGCCGCGCTCGTCGCCGTCATTGCGGATCTTGCGGGTAACCATCTCAACCGGCATGCCAATGTGCACATGCTCACTTCCGAGATCGGTGAGCTGAGCAGTGACGACGGGGCCTTCATTCAGTTTGACCAGCGCGATGGTGTAGGGGGCTTGTTCTTCAAACCCAGCTGGGGCGTTCGCCATGTGTGTGAAGGAATAAACCTCGCCTTGACCACTAAAGGTGAAGGGGGTCTTCGCTTCTCCGCCACATTCAGGGCAGATGTCGCGAGGTGGGAAAATTTTTGCGTCGCAGTGCGGACAGGTCTCGCCTTGCAATGCGTATCTTTGTTTTTTCAAGCGCCAATAGCGTGGTACTTCCATTTTTCATCTCCAAGTTTGAGTTGCGAGTATTAGTTTAGCCAGTCTAAACTATCAAGAACTATCAAAAAGGTGTAATTGAGCCTCAATTAGGCCGAAATTCATCCAAATTAATCTGAATATCACTGAATTAGCTCAGACTCAGGCAACCAAGCTATAATCTCAGCCATGTCTGAACTGCCAACGGTCTCTCTCCGGCAAGCCCGCAATTTAATGCTGACTACGCTTGGTTTGGCGAAACCTCCGCGCCATCAAGCTACAAAAGAGGACATGTTGAAGACCATTCGACAGATCACAGTGCTGCAGCTCGACACGATCAGCGTGGTGGCACGCGCGCACCTGCACATCCTTTGGTCACGGTTAGGCAGTTATGACCCCACATGGATAGAGGTTTTGCATCGGGAAGGCAGCTTGTTCGAATACTCCGCCCACGCCATGTGCTTCATCCCTATTGAAGATTATCCGATCTACCGTGCCCATATGCTTAATAGAAACCCAGATAGGTGGTATCAGCGCTGGGAAGATGAATACCAAGAGGCCATATCACGGATGCGCCAGCACCTGAAATCAAACGGTGCAGTTAAATCCAGCGACTTTGAAAGACCAGGAAAAGGCGGTGCCTGGTGGGATTGGAAGGCGGAGAAAGTTGCGCTGGAGGTTCTGTTCCACCGGGGCGAGGCGATGGTGGCAGAACGGCGCGGTTTTCAGCGCGTCTATGATCTGCGCGAGCGTGTTTACCCGGATTGGGACGACCTGCACGCACTCTCGAAACAGAACGCAAACAAAGCACAGTTGCTCAAAGCCGCAATCGCCCTGGGAGTTGCCCGAACGGATTGGCTTTGCAACTATTACTATCTGAAGAAGACCCGGGTGCAGGGTGCCTTGTCGGAATTAGTGCGCGAAGGGTATCTACTACCGGTTTTGGTCGAAGGTTTGGGTGAAAAGCCTTTGTATGTGCACCAGAATAATTTGGAATTGCTCGAGCAAGCAATTCAGGGCAAGCTTCATGCCACTCACACCACCATCCTCTCCCCGTTCGACCCGCTTGTGACTGACCGGTCACGTGCAAAAGAATTATTTGGATTCGATTATTCGATCGAGTGTTACACCCCTGCGCCGAAGCGCGTCTACGGCTACTTTACTTTGCCAATTTTACACAGAGGAAAGTTAGTCGGTCGCATGGACGCCAAAGCCTGGCGCAAACAAAAACAGCTGGAAGTGATTCACTTGCACTTGGAACCGCAGGTGAAAGCCAACGAGTTGTTGGCTAAAGATATCGTAAAATCGCTGAAAGGCTACGCATACTGGCAAGGGCTGGAGACGATTCAGATCACCCAAGCCACCCCCTCCGAGTTTCGTGAAATAATGCTTCAGGTTTTATAAGGTTTTAACTGGTGCAACCGTCAGTGGCGACCAAGCCTTGACCACACTCAAAACTTGCTTCAAGACAGGTCAAGCCGTTCTCGTATTGCCCTACCAGGGTGAAATCATGACAGGTGAAGGTCCAGTCGATCTTGAACTCTTTGAGCCATTGAACGACATCAGGCAAAACCTCGCTGGTCAGGTCGTTGAGCGCCAGCGTCACGTGAGGTTGCCATCTTCCGGGAGCGTATAAAAGATTCGGTTGATCTGTATAAGGGGTGAGCACAGACCAGAACTTACGATGCATGGCACGTATGTGTGCGGTACGCATTACCTGTAAATACACGACAGGCTGGTCTCCAGAAAAAACCTCGACCCCACAAACGTGCACCTCATACGCTGGCATGCTTTTGGTTAACTGCGAAAGCTGAGGCAACACGCTTTCGATTTGGTATCCCTCCCCAATTTGCCAGGAGAAGTGTGGAATGGGCGTCACGCGGATGAAGTTCAATCCAAATCGGTCCTCAAGCCCATCCCAGAGCAATTTAACTTGTTCGAAATAGGGTCTCGGAAGTAGAGTGAAAAATCCTTGCATATGGTTTTTCCTTATGGCAATTATAACCAGCATGAGAGCGTTTTTGAGACCAACAAAATCCAATAAGTGGAAATCATCGACAATAATTACAAATGCCCTCTGCATAAACAGAGAGCAATTGTCAGCGGAGAGAGTGGGGTTCGAACCCACGATGGCGACGAGCGCCATAACGGTTTTCGAGACCGTCCCGATCAACCACTCTGGCATCTCTCCAAACAGGTTTGCTGATTATACCTGAGAAATTATTGTTGAATGACCCGACCTTTCTCAGCATTTTCAGGTTTTAGCAAAACACCCGCTTGCCTAATTTTCACCATAAATGCAAAGGCAACATCATCCTTCATACCGAAGAGCTTCGACAGGGTGCATTCTTGCTGCTTTGTTGGCAGGGTAAAGTCCAAAGATTAGGCCAATGCAGGAAGAAAAACCTACAGCAATTCCGACCACACCTAACGACATACTAAAACTGATGCTTCCTGCTACTATCGATACAATGGAAAGAATTACCCATGACAGCAGCAAACCTAAAATGCAGCCGATCAGGCTAATCATGAGTGCTTCGATTAAAAATTGCATCATTATGCTTTTTCTGCCAGCACCAATCGCTTTGCGGATGCCAATTTCTTTGGTTCTTTCCGTCACAGAAACCAGCATGATGTTCATAATTCCAATACCGCCTACTAACAGAGAGATAGCAGCAATGCTGCCCAACAGTAGGGAGAGCGTGCTGGTTATTGTACCCAACGCATCGGATATGCTGGACATGTTTGTGATGGAGAAAGCATCCTCATCTTGCTTAAATCGTTTCAGTAAGTAATTCTCGAAAGCAGTCTGAGCGACGTCTGTGTCATTTGTGGCGGTAACATAGAGTGAAGTGATATATGGCTGTCCCGCCATTCTGGATTCCACCGTAAAGGGAACGTAAGCAGATAACCCTCCTGTCATGCTGGTCATCAGCGAAGTGTCCTCAGCAAGCACTCCAATAACTTGAAAATTTCGTCCATTGATTGATATGTTTTCACCCACAACATTATTCATACCGAATAGTTCATTAGCCATCTCATATGAAAGTACAATCACATAGGAGTGGTTATCGACATCCGTTGTCTTAATAAATCTCCCATACGATAATTCCAACCCCTGTATTTCATCGTATGCGGCTGTAGTACCGTACAAAGAAACTGATGCGTCGGAATATCCATTTTTAGCAGTTGCCGCCATAGTTCCGGATGGCGCAATTTGTGCAATTGCCTCATCGGATGCTATCTCAGCAAGATTTTCGAACCGTATTGGTGAACCCTTATCGTCTCTGATCGAAACGATGAGCATATCTTTACCAAGGGACTCAATTTCACCAGTCACAGCACCAGTAGCTCCATTGACCAGTGAAACCATAACTACCAGAGACATTACTCCAATGATTATTCCCAGCATCGTTAAAATGGAACGCAATTTGTTCGATGTGATAGCAGACCATGCCATCTTTACTGATTGTGAAAACATCAATCCACCTCACTAACGCGCCCATCGATGATGCGAATACGGCGCTGTGCTCGATTGGCGACTTCATCGCTGTGAGTAACAAGGACAATCGTATTGCCAGCCGCGTGTAACTCGTGGAACAGGGAAATAATATCGCTGCCCGTTTTTGAGTCCAGATTTCCCGTGGGTTCATCCGCAAGTAAGATAGCGGGTTCTGTTGCAATAGCTCGGGCAATCGCCACACGTTGTTGTTGACCACCAGATAATTCTGTTGGCCTGTGATGAGCTCTATCAGTTAATCCAACACGCTCCAAAGCAGTACGAGTTTTCTCTTTTCTTTCACCTAAAGGCAATCCCTGATAAATCAGAGGGAGTTCCACATTTTCTATTGCAGTCATTCTTGGAAGAAGATTGAAGCCCTGAAAAACAAACCCGATTTTTTTGTTGCGTATCCGTGCCAGTTCTTCCTCCGAGTATTGCTCGATAGATTGTCCGTCAAGTACAAACTCTCCTTCGTCAGCAACATCAAGGCAGCCAATGATATTCATCATTGTAGATTTCCCGCTTCCTGAGGGTCCGATAATGCTTACAAACTCACCTTCATTAATGGTAAGACTTGCCCCATCCAATGCCCGCACTTCTTCACCACCAATTTTGTATGTTTTTGTTATATTTTGCATGAATATTATAGGTTTAGATACTGCCATCATCATTGCCCAACTCCGCCTAAGGGACTGCGATTTACACCACCGCCAACAAGAGGATTGCTCCCAGCACCCAAGCCTCCAAATCCCACTGTTGCCCCCGTGCTGGATGATCCTGTATCCACATACTGGATAATGTCGTTTTCGGATAAGCCGCTCGTCACTTCTGCATTAACTCCATCTGAAACACCTGTAGTGATGTCGACTCGTGTTAGTGTTCCACCATTAACCTTGGTTACATAAATCCCGGTTGAGTCTTCAAAAATAGCTGCAACAGGAATGACCAGAACCTTCTCGACGCGGTCCACGACGATCACAGCGCTACCATTCATTCCTTCGAAAAAGCGCTCGTTATAATCCAAAGATAATTCCACGGGGTAGGTCGTAATATTGCCCGTCTCAGTACCAAGTTTGGATATATGGGCTACCTTAGCTGGATAAGATTCTCCCTCGAATGCATCCAACATGATGGTAACTTCTTGTTCCAGGACAACGGAGTTTACATCAAGTTCATCAACGCTAATGAACATTTTGACCGCGCCACCAGTATGAAGGACAAAAGCGGTTGAAAATCCTATGCCTGTTGTTGTACTGGTCCCAGTCGCTGATTGTGCTGATGTTCCTGTTGTGCTGGTTGAGTTCCCGCTTCCAGTTTCTGCATTGTCAGATATCACTACCTCACTGACCAAACCATCGTATGGTGCTACGATCTGGGGGTTATTAATATACATTAATACAGCATGTAATTGTTCTGCGGTTTCGTTTCTTTCAGCCAGGGCTAAACGATAATTGGTAGACGCTATTGCATTTTTCAGCGTAAACAATATGCTGTTTGCATATACATATGAGTTTACGTTACGATTTACTTCTTTTATCGTTCCGCTATTGCCTTGTACAGTTATCGGCGCATTGATCTCAAGGATTCCTTCGCCAATCAGGGTATCCTCGTCGTAAACCTGTGCAGTTTCTTTGTATGGTGTTCCTTGATCTGTAAGAGTGATGACATATCCAGATGCGGTTTTCCGGGCGACTTCGCCTGTTTTTGAGGTATCAGACCATTTCACGGTAATCTCTGAGTCTTGAGAAAGCTCCTGCTCAGTCGTTATCTCAATCTTCATCAAACCATCCGTCGAAATTGTCGCCAACACGCCATGCTCACTGATTGTTCCGACCACGTCATCACCTTCGGTAGCAGGCATATACTTGATACGACCTTCAACGGGAGTGTAAATGTATTGTGAAGTCTCTCGATTGCTGATGTTATTATCAAGTGTGGCAAGCTGGTCGAGGAGATAAGCCGCGCGATCCCCAAGTGATTCATCATCTAAAATTGCCAGTGTGTCGCCTTTCGTAATTACATCACCCGCTTTGACTAACACCTTTGACACTACGATACTGTCAGGCAGGTCAATATTCTTCACATCTTCTGCTTGAAGTGTCCCGCTTCCAGTAATTGTTGATACTAAATCCCCACGGGATACAGTGTAAGTTTGAAAAGCAGCTGTTGTGGTGTTTCTCATTGGGCTTAGAAAAAACACGGCTGCTACTACTAACACAACAGACGCGAGTACCCATGGCCAAATTTTCCTCTTATTACCTTTTTTGTTCGCTTGCATTGAAAAATGCCTCCTTATGTTTTTATGAAAATATATTATTCAGCAAACGAGCCCCGATTGTGACAAACCCGGTAACTCTCCGCTTGCTTTAACAGGAAGAGGATAACTCCTTATCCTAAACTGAATCTAAACAAAACATGCTGCAAATAAATCGCAGCATGTTTTTTACAATTTGTTAATTATTTAAGCTATGGGAAGCTTTACGCTAAAAACAACATGGTTTGGGCCGCTGCTAACCTCTATTGTCCCGTTGTGTAAGTCAATAATTTTCTTTGAAATAGCAAGACCGACTCCTATTCCTTCCGAAGAGTGAGAGGTATCCCCTTGATAAAACTTATCGAATATTCTTTTTTGAGTTTCAGTGCTGATTTCACTTCCTGTATTTTTAATGGAAACAGTGAGTGTATTTTGATCCTGCTGGATATTAACTTCGACCAAACCTTTATCGTCTGCAAATTTTATTGCATTATCCAGAATATTAATCCATACCTGCTTCAATAGTTCCTCATCGGCTGGACAATAAAATTCATCAAACTCGGCACTGATATATAAATCTTTATCTGTCCACTTCTTCTCTAAAAGCATGATGCTTGTTCTGATTTGTTCCGAAATATTGACTTGCTTGACATCGGTGAGAATGTTCTGGTTTTCAACCTTTGTCAGATTAAGCACATTAGTGGAGAGTTCAGCAAGACGACTGGATTCATTAATAATAATGTCGATAAATTCTGACCGTTGTTCATCAGAAAGGTCTTTTCGTTTGAGCAGTTTTGCAAATCCTCGGATAGACACAATGGGAGTTTTGAATTCGTGGGAAAAGTTGTCTACAAAATCCGAGCGCAGCATTTCGGTGTTTTGTAATTCGCTGGCAAGTGTGTTAAAACTGTCTGTCAGTTCCCCCATGATGCTACGTTTTCCTAAGTCAATTCTTGTTTCATAATGGCCTTTTGCGAGACTATTCAGCGCTTTTATGAATTGGTCAATCCGCCTCATAGGGGAGCGGCCGATAATCATTGACAAAACTGTGCCAATCAGGATGCTGGATACCGCCAATACTGCAACTGGCATAAGAATGTTTGGCTGTTCAATGCGCGTTAGTATTCCAAACCTAAACAATGATACTGTTACGAATGCAATGATTGCCATTGTTATAAGCAGTACAACAAAAACGATAATGGCAAATAAAATGTTCAGCGTGCCAAGTTTTAGCGTATTCCATTTTTTCATGTTTTTTTAACAGCCTTATACCCTAAACCTCTGACAGAGACAATTTTAAATTCATCATATCCCTCAAAACGTTTTCTAAGGCGATTAATGTGTACAGTAATAGTTTCCCAGTTGGTATCACTCTCCATTCCCCAAATCTCATCCATGAGTTGGATACGAGTAAAAATGATCTCTGGGTAAGAAAGCAGTTTATAGAGAAGCAAGAATTCTTTCGGAGGAAGTTCATGAGTTTCTGAACCTCTGGTTACTGTAAAGGAGTCAAGATTTAAAGAAACGGCACCAATAACAATCTTGCGCTCAGCTGCAATTTGGGCTCGACGAAGCAATGCTTTAAGATGCAACAATAGTTCTTCTTCATCAAAAGGCTTCGTCAAATAATCGTCGATTCCTACAATGAACCCGTGTTTTCTGTCTATTGGAAGTTGCCTGGCGCTCACCATCAGAATAGGAAGATTAATATCTGCTTGCCGAAGAGCTTCTGTAAAATCGTAACCGTCCATGACAGGCATCATAATATCTACGATCACCAGGTCAATGTGTTCCTTATCCATCACTGCCAGCGCATCTTCCCCATTTTCTGCAGTAGAAACTGTGTAACGCTCTGCTTCCAGCACAACGCGCATTAGTTTCCTTGTATTCTTATCATCATCCACAATTAATATATGCATCATAGACATCCCTTCCTATGATACTTTACATGAACATTCTAAACTTAATCTAAACTAATTATCAAATGAACTCACAAAAACTCGGTATTCATAAACTTTCGTTAGGAGGAAGTTGCTTTCTAATTCTTATTAACTCGTGTTATCTACACATTATGAGCATGGAATGTCCAGGAAAGACCTGAAAACGGGATCTAAAAACGGCGAATATTTACTCGGAGAAGCAAAAATAAAAATATATTTCACTTCTCGATAATGTGTCAACAACAAGGTTTAGATTTGGCGGAGAGAGTGAGGTTTGAGACCTTCCCGATCAACCACTCTGGCATCCATCCAAACAGGTATGCTGATCATACCTGAGAAGTTATAGCTGAAAGGTCTGACCTTTCTCAGCGTATTCGGCTTCGGGCATGCCACCAATTTCTCGAATTTTTGACATGAAAGCTGTGGCCGCATCCTCTTCACCATGCACCAAAATCAGGCGTTTTAAGGTCTTTTTTGAAGCCGCAGCATACTCAAGCAAGGCATCCTGACCGGCATGAGCCGACAAGCCATTCACAACCACCACTTCGGCTTTGCGGAAGTACTCCTCACCAAAGATTTTCACCTTTGTCTGACCTTCCACCAGGCGCCGACCCAGCGTGTCAGGTGACTGCCAGGAAAGGATCATGATGGTGTTGCGGCCATCCTCAATATTGTTCTTGAGGTGATGCAGGATGCGCCCACTTTCAGCCATGCCCGAAGCCGAAATGATGATGATCGGTTCGTTCCACTCGTTGAGTGCTTTACTTTCATCCACGCTGTGAGTGAAGGTCAGGTTGTCGAACTCAAGCCCTTTCATACGATGTTCAGCGATGAATTGCCAGGTTTCGTCATCAAAACATTCCGAATGCCGGCGATAAAGCTCGGAAGCATTGGTCGCAAGAGGGCTGTCTATCACTACTGGGACGTCAGGAATATCGCCATTCTCCAGGGCGTCACTCAACAAATATGCCAAATTCTGTGTGCGTCCGACCGCGAAGGCCGGGATGATGATCTTTCCGCCTCGCCTCACTGTGCGGTTAATAGCATCGACGACCATGCTGTAGGCTGACTCAAGGCTCAAATGATCCGTGTCACCGTAAGTACATTCCATTACCAGTGTATCCACATCGGATGGCAGAACGGGGTCGCGTAAGATTGGGGCATCGTGTCGGCCGATATCCCCGGAGAACCACAGGCGCCGCTTCTCGCCGCCATCCTTGTAATCCACCTGCACAGCAGCCGACCCCAGAATGTGGCCGGCATCCAACATCGTCACGATGACACCCGGGATGGGTTCGAACTTGGCATTGTACCAAACTGGCTTGAAATACGCTTCCGTTTCCATGGCATCGCGTTGGGTATAGATTGGTTCAACCGGTGGTAATCCTTGTTTTTTTCGCTTCTTGTTGACGTATTGGATATCCCATTCCTGAATGTGCCCTGAATCAAGCAGCATAATTTTTGCCAGGTCGACCGATGCACTGGTGGTATAGATCTTGCCTTCAAAACCCTGCTTGATTAGGTTGGGCAGGTTGCCGCTGTGGTCAATATGGGCATGCGACAAGACCACCGCATCCAATTGTTTTGGATCGAAGGGGAAATTGAGATTGACCTGATAGGCATCCGCGCGATGACCTTGGTAAGTGCCGCAGTCGATCAAGAGGCGATGATCGTTGTGCTCCAACATTAACATCATACCTGTAACAGTTCTGGCCGCTCCATACGTTGTAAGTTTCATAAATCCACCTTTCCAAGGATTTCCATTATCTGTGTTCCATAGCGTTGATATCGGGTTGGCGAGTGTTTCATGACTTCATAGAGTTCACGAGTGTCAGCTACTTTGTGAATCGTCAACGCATCCAGCAATTCTTTGGTAAGGATCACGTTGGAGGGCACACCTTCGGCTACGCCTTGGACCTTGCGCCATTCGCTGAGTGCGTCCCGGCGCTTCAGCTGCGCAGCTGTGAGGCGTCCATTAACTGGTTTTGAGATTGCCTGTGGGTTCTTCCGCCAACTTTCCACTGCCGTCATCAACTTTTCGCCATAACGACGAATTTGACCTCGGCTCAGTGAAGGCAGCAAAGACAACTCCTCGATATACTTGGGCTGGGTCTGGGCGATCTCCACCAGGGCTTGATCGGACATGATTTTGAATAGGGGCAAATCTGCTGAACTAGCCAATTCCTCGCGGGTGTGATTGAGCTCTTGTAGCAGACCAAGTGCCTTCGGTTTCAAGCCAATCACGCCTTTTACCCGCCAAAGATTTTCTGCGTGGTTCTTCATGGCGGGGGTAAGACGGGCTAAAGCCTCTGAGTCTTCCAGCAGGATTTCCAAACGGTCAGCAGCCATCAATTCAGACATGAGCGCGTCGCGCAGAGGAATGAGGTAATGCGAATCAGCCTGGGCGTAGATGAGCATTTCCGGCTTAAGCGGGCGCTCGCCCCAGTTGGCACGTTGATATTTCTTCTCCAGCGTAACATCCAGGTATTTTTCTACCAGCGAGCCATAGCCAAGTGCAGCGATGCCCAACGCACTCGCCGCCAACATGGTGTCAAACAAATTAATGAAGGTGAATTTGTAATCGCGCTTAAGGCAGGCGATGTCGTAATCTCCGGCGTGCAACACCTTTTGAATGGCATTATTGGCCAACACCTCGCCAAGCTCCGACAGGTCTTCCAAGGCCAGGGGGTCGACCAGGTAATCCCGCTTGGCGGAAGAAATTTGGATTAGACATACACGCTCATGGTAAGCGTGTAGGCTGTTGGATTCGGTATCGATAGCGATAGAGGGTTGGTCTGAGAGGAGTTCCACCATGCGGTGGAAAGCAGTCTGGTTGTCGACAATGATTGGCTTTTGCATTCGCTCCATAGAATGCAATTATTATACCAATGCTGCTTGGGTTAATACCGACATGTAAAGCAATCCATTCGGATCCGTTTTACTGGCTAGGCAAAGTGTGTGGGATTCCTGGTATTCTGAACAAGTTCAGTTCCTGGAAAAAATTTCTCTATTAATTAGTCTGTCTTTGTATAACTCTTCCGGTGTACAACCGCAGTTGGACCATTTCCGGGTGTGATTTGAGAGATCAGACATTAACGATAGAAACTCGTTGGCTTGATCAAGGTCGTGTATTACAAGCTGAAAGTCATTAAGCACATCCAATACCTGATCAATTGGCTCATCAATCCTCATCATCCAGGTGACCTTCTTCATAAACTTAACCGCATCTTCCTGGTTTAACTTGAAGGTAATCCGCATATACTGATAAACTCGTTCGCTTTCCGGGGTGTTCGGGTAATAGTCTGGGTCAATGTAATTCAACAATTCCTTATCAGTCGGCATGTAATACTTCTTGCCTTGCTGCTTGTACTGAATAACCTGCTTTTTTTTCGGCCCAACCGCCATGCTCACGATCGCGTTTGTGTAGAGAGTGTAAAAATGCCAGGATTTTACATCCAGTTTGTGCCAATATTTCATCAACTCAGCTTTGAGAAGTTTTGGTTTGTTATAGCGATTGAAGAGGATCAAAAAAACGCGCGGGGTGACAAACCCGTAGAAGTTCACTGCAGCCCTGAGCCAGTTGTCAACCGTCTGTTGTCTTTCGTTTAATAACCAATTGTTCGGCATAATCAGACCTCCAGTTATTTTGAAGTTAACTCAAAAGCCCAACCCATTCACCAGATGATTTTTGTTTCATTCTACCAAATTAGGGCTGGATCATAGGTGTTTTTCAAGAGATAATTTAAAGCATAAGGTAAAATCGAAGCATCCTGAAATTAGAGGTGCGGTATGCGAGCGGTGATACAAAGAGTAAGCGCGGGGTCAGTGACCATAGAGGGAAAAATCGTTGCCAAAATCGGCCAGGGCTTGGTCATCCTGCTCGGCATAGCTCATACCGATTCAGCCCTCGATGCTGAAGAGTTGGTTGAAAAAATCGTCCATTTGCGCATCTTTTCCGATTTGGAAGGCAAGATGAACCTGAGCATTCTGGATGTGGAAGGAGAGGCTATCGTTGTTTCCCAGTTCACCCTGCTGGCAGACACGCGCCGCGGCCGCCGACCTTCTTTCATTGATGCCGCCCGGCCTGAAACAGCTATCCCCTTGTATGAACAATTTGCCAACCATTTGAACAGCCTCGGTATTCATACCGAAACCGGTGAATTTGGCGCGCACATGCTGGTGGAAATTAAAAACGATGGCCCAGTGACCATCGTGCTCGAGCAACCCCTTAAAGATTAGTTATTCCTCAGGCTTGGCTTCAGCCTCATCAACGGGCATTCCTGTTTCCACTGGTGGTGATGCAAAGTGGAGTTCGACCTTTTCTTCCATGCGCATTTGCCCACGCAAGAATGCGCCATCTTCACTAGCGAACGAACCAGTAACAACATCTCCCCATACCCGCCCTGTCGAACGAATCTCAAGCTTCTGACACACAATATTGCCCTTGAAGAGGCCGGCCACGATCAAAGATTCGGCTTCGAGCTGTTTACAGGTTACCCGCCCGGTTTCACCAATCACTACCAGCCCCTGGATGGAAATTTCACCCTCGACAGTGCCCTCGATGCGCACACCACCGCTACCCGTCAGGTCACCATGCCAGTTGATTCCTGGTCCGATAACTGAATTGACCCGGTCATTGATCGGTTCCACGTAAAACACTGGATCGTTTTTCTTTTTTCCAAATGCCATAGGGATGATTATAAAGTATCTGAGCTCGAATTAGAACCCAAGTGTCGAGCCTGGAGCAGGTTTGAAACATCCGCATAACGTACCACCCAGCGCCATGGGATGGAATGCCAGGGTTCGGGGGTCTTTCCAAGCCCAATGCGTGGGGTCACTTGCACCCATCCAACAGGAATCTCAACACCTCGCTCGATCCTGATAGGAGAATTAGAATCACAGAGGTCAAGACGATTATGTGACCTGTCAATGCCCAGCGCCTGGGTCAATTTAGCCGGTCCATTTAACCAATTCGGTTTGTCCGCCAGCATTGGGCGGTTCTGGCGCATCACCTCCAACCCTTCCAGCGCAAAGACTGACCGGATAAGCACAGCCGCAGGTGTGCCTTCATGGTCGCATACCGCATTCATCATCCAATGCATCCCATAAGTGAAGTAAACATAGGCGCGACCTGGCGCTTCAAAAAGTGCTGCATTGCGTGTGGTCAGACCAACGTGGGCATGACAACCCAAGTCCTCCACGCCCTGATAGGCTTCTGTTTCGGTGATTATTCCCGCCAAACGTACACCCTCAACGACCCTGACCAGGATTGCGCCAAGCAATTTAGGCGCAACAGTAGTGGCGGGTTGTGAGAAGAATTCTCGGGGAAAAACAGAGGACACAGTTAATTCTTCAGGCGTGGATCGCGTTCGATGGTCAGGCGCAAGCCAGCCGCCAACGGGGTCATGGGAAGGTAGTTGAGCTTTTCGTAAGCCTTGCTAATGTCAGCAACCATGCGCGAACTGCCACCTGATTTATGAGGATTGAAAATCTCTTCCGGCCGGCGTTGGGTAACGTCCCTGACCTGTCGCACCAACTCGAGCACGCTGGTTTCAACACCGCTGCCGATATTGATGATCTGCTGATCCACACCCGTGGCGGTGGACGAGGTAGCCAGGGCATTGACCACATCATCGATATAAACATAATCGCGCGTCTGCGTGCCATCCCCATGGATTACGATTGAACCGTTGGTGATGGCATGCAAGAGATAGTTGGCAATAATCGGTGGATGGGAAAGTGGTATGCGTTGACCCGGGCCATAGGCATTAAAGATGCGCAAAATAACCGCTTCGACACCTGCTTCGTTGCTGATTTCCTTAATATAATATTCAGCCGCTAATTTACTGACCGCATAGGGTGAGCCTGGCAATACTTCATCGGTCTCTTTGTAGGGAATGTGATCCAGCTTGCCATAGATCGCCCCAGAGGAGGCAAAAACGATGCGCTTGACCTTGGCATCACGGATGGCTTCCATCAGGTTAACTGTGCCCGCGACATTGATGCGATTATATTCACTTGGAAAAAGAGACGATTCGGGCACGGAAACTAAAGCCGCCAGATGAAAAACACAATCGACATCTCGCAGCAGAGTCCAGAGCAGGGGCTTATCGTTAACATCGCCTTTGATGAACTCAACTTGAGGCACGAGTCCGGATGGATCTCCAGTTGAAAGATCATCCAATGCGCGCACACTATGACCTTGCCGAGCAAGGCGATTGCTCAACGCCGCCCCTATAAAGCCTGCGCCACCTGTAATCAGATAATTCATTATCTTATTTATTCTTCCTTAGGTTACCAAATTATAGCATGCCAATATGTGCGATGACTTCAAATTCAGTCGGATGTTGCACGGCGGAACTCTGAGATATCGCTTACCCAGAAAAAACTTGCCTGATCAGAGTTCGAAAGATTACCCAAAAATTACTTAGAACATTTCCCAATCCACGTGCTTTGGAGAGGCTAAGGTAAGTGTTGAAGGTGTTTCTGGGGATTCTTGGCAGTTCCAATTCTGACCTGCGCACCAATTCTAATGCCTCATTCGGGCATACCCCTATACATAACCCGCAGCCTATGCAACGTTCCTGTGCAAATTTTATTCCTCCATGTTCATCCTGGTTAAGCGCCTCCATTGGGCAGATCTCCACGCAGGCAAAGCAGCTGATGCAAGCGCTGTAATCGAACTGTGTCACGAAGGGATTGGCTACCAGCTTACCCGGGTTCGGGTCGGCTTTGATCCTTCGCAGCACCCCGCAGCAGCAACTGCAACACATGCAAAGAACCATCGGATTTTGAGAGTTCGATGGCTGCAACACCAAACCAGAAACTTGTGCCTGTTTGAGAATTTCCAGAGCGTCTTTTTGCGTAATCATTCGGCCAATACCACGCTCGACTGTGTTACGCGCAGCCCCACCAAAAGTCATGCAGGTCTCGATGGGACGCTCACAACCTTTACCCAATACCTGCTGTTCCTGCCTGCAGACGCAATTGCGGACAGCAATGTCCTCATTCGAGCGCAAAATTTCTTCCGCCTGCATATAGGGTAATACTTCATGAGTGATCGAAATAGCCTGTTTGATAGGAATAGTACGCAGCTGTGGCACTTTCTTCCATGAGCTTTTTTCGAACCAGATTGGCGCATAAGCCTCGAAGAGATAGGCCATCTCCACGTCCAGGCGGTTGACCTGTCCTTCATAAAAGCCAATAATAAATTGACTGATGCCATAAAGTGTGTCTTTTTCTTTGGCGTGCGTAGCATTGATCAACCCTTTTTGCGTCATGCTTTCAAGAAGCTCAGCTGTTTCTTCTACACCCAACCCAGCCTGACGGGCAACATGCTGAACATCCTGATCCAGCAAGCTCAGATGCAGTGCCAATTCAGCTTCCGGCGGGGTAAACAATCGCTCTAAAATTCTTAGCTCAAATCCCTCTGGCGTGGGAGGAAAGCCCGCAGGTAATGCATCAAGATACTTGGCAAGTCTTTCGTACGTGTTGACCATTGCAACTCCTATTTCTTTAGTATACGGGCAATCAAATAAAAAGTATGAGAGATTACGATGAGGACATTTCTAAATAGCCGTGATAGTTGCATGGAACATCTACTATTTTTACTCGTTTTAAGTTATGCTTAAGCTTTGTTCGAATGGTTTTGAGGAGGACGTATGATAAAAGACTTAATGAGAGATGCAGAGGAACGCATGCAGGGAGCCCTGGATGTGTTAAGTGAAGATTTAATGGCGATTCGCACCGGCCGCGCATCACCCGCACTGATCGAAAAACTCCAGATTGAGTATTACGGAAGCCCAGTGCCCCTGATCCAACTGGCTAATATCAGCGTTCCTGAAGCGCGCCAATTACTCGTTCGCCCCTTTGACGGAAGCATGCTCAAAGCCATCGAGCGAGGCATCCTGGCATCCGACCTCGGCATCACCCCCAACAATGACGGCAAAGTCATCCGCCTCAATCTGCCTCCATTAAACGAGGAGCGACGGCACGATTTGATGAAACACGTTAACAACCGCCTCGAAGAGAGCCGCGTAGCCATGCGTAACATTCGCCGTGATATTATTAAGGACCTGAAAGACCTCGAAAAAGAAAAACTGATTTCTGAAGACGAACTGGAATCAGCTGAAGAGGAACTTCAGGAATTGACCCATGTCAAGATTGATGAGGTCGAAGACATAGGCAAGCGTAAAGAGAAAGAGATTATGGAGGTTTAACTCCATGCAAAATTTAAAGAACCCCATTCCGCAGCATGTCGCCATCATCATGGATGGTAATGGCCGTTGGGCAACCCAGCGCGGCTTGCCTCGCCTGGCTGGGCACAAAGCAGGAACCGAAAACTTACGCCGCATCATTCGGGCTGCTAAAAATCTGGAAGTCAAATATATTTCCTTTTACGCTTTTTCTACCGAGAATTGGAACCGCCCCAAAGCTGAAGTTGAAGGGCTGTTGAGGTTGCTTTCCGAGTTTATCGATAACGAAATCGAAGCCCTCCACAAAGAAGGTGTACGTCTCATCCACATCGGTCACCTGGCAGGGTTGGGTCCGATGCTTGAATCCAAAATCAAAAAAGCCGTTGAACTCACCAAGGACAACCAGGCTGTCACCGTGCTCTTCGCGTTTAATTATGGCGGTCGCGACGAAATTGTCACCGCGGTCAAGCGATTAATCGCTGAAGGGGTCAATGTAGATGAGGTAACCGTTGAAAAAGTCAGTTCGGCAATGTTCACTGCAGGCATCCCTGACCCCGAACTGGTCATCCGCACTTCTGGGGAACAGCGCACCAGCAACTTTTTGACCTGGCAAACAGTTTATTCCGAATGGGCATTCCCGGAAACATTGTGGCCAGATTTTGACGAACAAAAACTTTCTGAGATCATCGAAGACTATCGCCAGCGCGATCGACGCTTTGGCGGACTGAGCAAATCTTAATGCTGAGTACCCGTATCAAGTCAATTCTGGTCTTTGTTCCGCTGATTCTGGCAGTCATTGCCATTGGCGGAGTGGCTTACGATCTGTTCTTCTTAGTGGTCATCCTGCTTGGCGCCAGGGAATTACACCGACTCTTCAAAACCATGGGGTATTACTCCTCTCTGCCGCTGCTGATGGGGTGTTCTGGTCTTTTTGTGCTGCAACGCATGCTCTTCCCGGCTTTCTTTTCCGACATAGTTCTGCTCATCGTGATCGTCGCAAACGCAATCATGGCACTCGTCCGCTACGAAAAAGGCGATAACCAGGCCGCGCTTAGCTTTGCAATGCATGTGGCGGGCAGTCTTTACCTAGGTTGGTTGGGAGCATATTTTATCTCCCTCAGGCATCTGGCAAACGGTGGTTTCTGGACTCTGGTAATTTTTGTCATTATCTGGCTGATTGATATGTTCGCTTACTTGATCGGCGTTCGCTGGGGAAAACACAAACTTTCCCCCCGTCTCTCGCCCAAGAAATCCTGGGAGGGCTTCGCTGCCGGGGTGGTAGCAGGTGCGCTGACTGGCATTCTTCTAAGTTTTATTCTAAAACCATGGTTGCCTGAGTTCCACCTTTACAAAGGCTTGATATTGGGCTTGGTGATCGCCGTGGTGACTCCCATCGGTGATGTTTTCATTAGCATGCTCAAACGCATTGCGGGCGTGAAAGATAGCGGCATGCTCATCCCAGGTCATGGCGGCATTCTCGATCGCATCGATACCTGGATGTGGGCTGCCATGCTTGGGTACTACCTGTTAATACTTCTCGGCACCTCTTGATCCCCATACGAAAATAGAGCATTTTCTGTGTCTGGTTTGGTTATTTTTTTAACTTTGTTGATGAATGCTTTCAGCTTTCACATGATCCACTAAAGATTTGTGTGATCTTTGCGTGTGCTTAACCAATAGAGACCTGACAGAAGGACAAGAATCGTAAGCAACGCCACAGGCATTACTTCCAGCCCGAACCTGCGGGCAAGAACGCCTACCAAGGAGGTCAGGGCGGAACCGCCGATGCCACCGATGGCAATCTGTATGCCGATGGCGTTATCGTGGTGCTTCTGACCAACCCGACGAGCGGTTCCGGTGACGAACCCGGGGAAGATCGGCGCAAAAGCGAAGCCGATCAGCGCAACTGCCACAAGACTCGCCCAAGGGTTGGACGTGGCGACCAAGAGCACTGCGCCTGCCACTGCAACCATTAGACTGCCAAATACCAGGCGTTCAATTCTCAGTTTTCGAGTGACCAATCCTGCCAGCACACGTCCAATAGTGAACGAAAACCAATATGAGCCGGCAAACAGACCAGCCAATTCGGGAGTAACCCCGCGTGCCTCGGTAAGTAATGAGAAAGTCCAGGTGCCGAGCATGACTTCACTGCCCACATAGAGAAAGAAAAGCGCACCGCTTAACCAGACTTCTGGTGTCCTCAAGGTCTGAAACAGTCGGGTTTTCTCTACTGGTATAGTCTGAGCCTGTTCGATGGTTTTGGGTTTTTCGTT
This sequence comes from Anaerolineaceae bacterium, assembly GCA_049657925.1. Taxonomy (GTDB): domain Bacteria; phylum Chloroflexota; class Anaerolineae; order Anaerolineales; family Anaerolineaceae; genus Mesolinea. The sequence goes on along the minus strand of JBASOE010000070.1, from coordinate 8,390 downwards.
GGCAGCCCAAAGTGGCAGGGTCAGAACGAAAACAATGCTCAAAACAAGTTGAAAACCACCCACTACCAGATAGGCAGAGCGCCATTGAGCGGCCTGAGTCACAAAATAGGTCATTAACAAAGGCCCAGTGGTAACACCTATCCCGTAGCTGGCGTGCAGCCATTGCATCAGACCGGGACCGAAATGGTTGGCGACATAGGCATTGAGACCCGCGTCGATGGTGCCGGCGCCAAGGCCTGCCAAGACCCCCAATGAAACCATCATCCACCATTGCGGCACGAGAGTGTATCCGACCAGTCCGACACCAGACACCATGCAACTGACAATCAGCACCTTGCCCACATTCCAACGCCGCAAAATGGCGCCACTGAAGAAGCTGGACGTCAGATAGCCAGCCAAACTCGCAAACAGCAGCATGCCGATGGCGTCGAGCGGGATGCCAAAATCTGCACGGATGGTTGGCCAACCGACACCGAGAAGCCCGTCGGGCATTCCGAGGGCGATAAAAGCGATAAAAATCAGCAGGATCAAGGCAGTTGGCCGCTTGACTGGTGAATTGTCAACAGGTGTGGTGGTTGACTCAGACATGAGTCCCCTTTTAGATTAGTTTCTCAGTATGGCCAGCCAGGTTGCGCAACAGCTCAAGCTGACCAATATGGTAGGAGTGGTGGAAGCTGAAAAAGGTTGCATACCAGCCCCTGGTGGACTTCGAACCCGGCCACAATTCCACTTCCTGGTCAAAATAAGTTTCTTCGGATTGACCAAGTTGGCTTATTACCATTTGGTGAAGGGTGTCATAAGCAGTCAACAGCTGTTCGGGAGTGGGCAACCCAGCTTCGGAACCGGTGATTGGCTGTGATCCACGCGCAAAGAGGCTCAAGTCAAGTTGGTTTTCGGGTAAGGTTCCACCGACAATCTTCAGGATTTGCTGTAAGTTATCGGCCAGGTGACCCAGCACCCACAACATACAGTTGCCCCCATTAACAGGTTGGATTAACATCTCGTCCATCGTCAAATCGGCGACCTGGAGTTTGATGATTTCAATGTTACTTTTCAGTAAGCGGACATAGTCATGGATAGTAATCATGAGGTTTTTTCCTTCCAAACGTTTTTTATTGCTTACTTGTCTATATTGATACAATTATTACTGTCAGTTGAGTGATCTGACATGTTAATTACTGTCACTTAAAATTGTAGTCCAGATATTCCTTGGGGAGATCGATCTTGAATAGATTACAAAGATAACGTACATCCCGATAGTCATTTGTGTCCAAGGGGTAGCCAGTGTGAAATTCCACCAGGTGGTGCGGTTCGATGCAGGCGACATCCATGTGGGCAATACGTCCTTTGCCAGTTAGCGCTTCCTTGGGGTACTTAACACCACCGACTATATTCCCAAACTCGTCTGTCAGGTAGGTGTGCAGGTCAACCTGGTGCCCCTGGTCATCCTCCAGCACAAAGTTATGCTCCCACTGATCGTCACGCCAGAGGTGCTGATAACCCAACTTGGAGAGGAAATCGAGCAGTTTTGGCAAGTGGAGATGATCCAACGCCAGATCAAGATCGGCGTGATCGCGGGTTTGCCAACCGAGCAGCGCGTCCACCGCCCATCCACCATCTACTACCAAGGGAACGCCGGTGATATTCGCCAGGCGCAAAATCCGTTCAACCTCAATTTCGTCCATGCGTGGACTGGAAGTGGTGTGTTCACGGGTGGGGATATCGCCAAGCACCTCACGCATGGCGGGGCTCATATTGTGTTCAAAGGGTAGTCTTTGTGCTTGGTCTGCCATATCTCTCATATTATAAAGGACGCACGAACTTTTCCTGGGGAGTTTTGATCAGTTTGACCTTAACGCTGGGCGGTCAGGTTTGCCTGATGCGAAGACCAAAACTAAGGAGCCAACGCACAACACAGCACCCATCAGGAACACTTGTTGACCGCCAAACCGATCGTAGATGACCCCCGCAATGGCGTTACTGAGCATGTAGCCCAGTCCGGTCAGGGTGACGCTCACGAAGTTCAAGGCGGTGGTGGTATAGCGTTTGGGAATGCGCGTATTGACCAGGCTGACCATAGTGAACAACCTCAGGGGGAAGCTAACGCTATTCAGCACAGTCATGGCGAACACGCTTGCCCCTGATGGGAAAAACCACACCACCATGCGCCTTAGCAGGTCAAAAGTGAACACAAATAGCAGGATTTTGCGATAACCGTGCTTGGTGATGAGGCGATCTACCGACAACATTAGAGGGATCTCGAGCAGCGCTGATAACATGGTTGAGATGCCAATTACAGATGCCGGTAAGCCGAATTGTTTCATGATAACCGGTTCAAACGAGCGCACCCCATCCATAACTGGGTCGCTCAAGGCCAGGGCAAGAACCGTCAGCCACAGATAACGATCCTTCACTACCAATTTCAAGACGTCGGGCAGGTTGAGTTCTGCTTCGTGTTCAGAAGGAGCCTGAGAAAAAATCTTGTCAGGCAATTTCAGTAAAACAAACACCACGCCAAGACTCAGCACCATATAGAAGGCGGCATTAACCCGAAAGCCGAGTTTCTCGTAGATCCAACCGCCCAACAGGACAAATACCGAGAAGCCGATCGAGCCCCACAAGCGTGTGCTGCCGAAACTATTCTTGCCTTGTGCCGAAGCTCCTGCGTGGAACGCCAGATTCTGGGTGGCGGAGATGTTGGACATGGTAATTACGTGATGGGTTGAGTACAAGATGACCACTAACAAAAAAACTGAAATAAAAGGTACGATACTCAGAGAAACCAGCGCCACCAGTGTGGTAATAATCAGGAACCGGCGCTTGTGTCGGCTCTGATCGTAGAGGTTACCGTACTGAGGCGCAAGCAGAACCACTACCAGGGCGCCAATGGTCGCCACTAAACCAATTTGTACGCCGTTAAAGCCGATGCTCTGGTAGTAAAGGTTGAGATAAGGTTGGATAACCGCGACCGCACCAAAAACCAGCACAAAAAACAGGCTGAAGCTCGCTCCCTTTGGGTGGGTTTCAAGGTCGCTTGATTGATCATCTGATTGATCTGCCATGGCTGGGATTATAACATCTGAGGTGAGGGCATTTACATCTCTGTCAATTTTACAAGGAACACCCCCCAATTAGGGTGTTTTTAACTTCAAAACTGGTCTTTACGCCGTCTTCACGGTATACTTAACGGATAATATTCGCTTGATTTCGCGGAGGATTCCATGAAAGTAACTGTTCAACAACAACAACTCTCCCACGGCGTGGCCGTTGTCGCCCGCGCGGTCACATCCCGGTCCACCTTGCCGGTGCTCTCAAATATCCTGATTAAGACCGACGAAGGCCGTTTGAGACTCTCCGCTACCAATCTGGAGTTAGGCATCAGTGCCTGGATCGGTGGAAATGTTGCTGAAGAAGGCGCGATCACGGTTCCATCGCGAACGTTTTCTGATTTAGTCAACAACCTGCCCAACGAAGGCGTCACCCTGACCGTCGATGCGCGCACCCAGACCCTTAACGTTAAGTGCGGCACGCTCAACACAGACATCAAAGGCATCAGCGCTGAAGAATTCCCGCCCATGCCAGCGCCGGACATGGACACCGCCATCCCCTTGAATGTGGCCAACTTCAAAGAGATGATCCAGCAGGTGGTTTTTGCCGCCTCCACCGAAGACACCCGCCCCAACCTGACTGGCGTGCACATGACTTTTGAGGGTGACAATCTGGTAATGGCCGCCACCGACGGCTACCGCATCTCAATTTCTCAGAACGCCGTCGCCCAAAAGCCTGTCCAGAAGCTCGACGCGCTCATCCCTGCCCGCGCTCTCTCCGAGTTGGCACGCGTGGCTGTGAATGGCGATGAGACACTACTGATGGCTTTTCCCGCTGGGCGTGGACAGGTTATCTTCCACTTGACCGATGTGGAGTTGGTTTCACAACTCATCGAAGGCAACTTCCCCAATTACCAGGCCATCGTGCCGCAGTCCTTCAAGACTCGCACAGTGCTTTCGACTGCCAGCCTGCTCAAAGCCTGCCGCCAGACCGAAATCATCGCCCGCGAAGGCAATTACATCGCCAAATTAGATATTCAACCCGAAGACGGAAGCACTCACTCTGCCCAGATGCAGATCTCTGCCGCTTCAGAGCAAACCGGCACCTCTGAAGTGATCGTGGATGCCTCGGTGGACGGCAACCCACTCTTGATCTCCTTCAATATTCGCTATCTGCGTGAAGCGCTGGAGGTCATCAAGACCGCCAACGTATTGCTTGAGACCAACGCCGCCAACACCCCCGGCATGCTCCGTCCGGTGGGTGATGACAGCTTCAAGCACATCATCATGCCGATGAATATCTCGAGATAAGTTCTCGAACTGACTACCTCGGGCACGGCGTGCCCTCCATTTTCCTCGTGATTGCGGCGCACAAGCGCCGCTTTTATTATCACCAGCATAGGTCAAGACAATTCCGGTGTCGTGGAATGATAAAATCATGCCATACTAAGCAAGAGGCAAAACATGACCCTTTCAGGCAGCAGTTCAGAACGTATTATCAGTATCTATCTGACGCTCTCGCAGTACCCCCTGCTCGCGTCTCGCATTCGCGAATTGATGCGCCAACGGCTGACTCAGCGCGGGGTGATCGATCCACTCGCCTTGCTTCAGGAAGCTAACTCGCGCGCGCTCAAAACCCAGGAGTTTGAAGGATTAACAGACCCGTTGAATCAGGAATCAGCCGACGCCTGGGAACACCGCCGCTCACTCATCCTTGACCAACTGACCGACCAATATTTTGCTTATAACCTGCCCTATGAGGACCTCAGCGAGCTTATCGAGTTGGTGCTGAATGAACGCGGTATTAAAGGACGCGAGTCGTTGATTGATTTCAACCCGGAAACAGCTCCATTGGAATTGCTTTTCACGCAAGGCATGACCATTGAGACGCTCAACGACCAGGATCGCGAACCTTTTGAGCCGCGCTTGCACGAAATCAAAGTTGTTTTAATCCGCAAGATGATCAGCGATCAGCTCAGATACATTAATATCGCCAAGGATTGGTTCACCATCTCGGATCTGGCAGAAATCCGTCGACACAAACTGGGGCAGGGACGGATTGGCGGCAAGGCTGCAGGCATGTTGTTGGCTTCGCGCATTCTAAAAGAAAAAACAAGCCCAGCACTCAAACAAGCGCTGCGATTGCCGGTCTCGTTTTATGTCGGTTCAGACCTGCTGTATACCTTCATGTCGGTCAACAATCTGTTGCACTGGAACGACCAAAAATACAAAAATGATGAGCAAATGCGTGCCGACTACCCAAAACTAGTGAAAGAATTCGAAGCGGGGGCTTTCCCACCCAGCGTTTTGCAATACATGGAGACAATGCTCTCGATGGCGGCCTGGCGGCCGATGATTGTTCGCTCGTCCAGTTTACTGGAGGACAACTTTGGAACAGCCTTTGCGGGAAAGTATGACAGTATCTTTTTACCCAATCAAGGCAAGCCAGAAGATAACCTACGCGCATTAAGTGTGGCGATGGCTCGCATTTATGCCTCAACTCTCAACCCTGCTGCCATTCAGTATCGCAAGAGCAGGGGGTTGCTCGACTACGACGAACGCATGGCGCTGCTGATTCAGATTGTTGAGGGACAAACCGACGGCCGGTATTACTTCCCACAATTGGCTGGGGTCGGCTTTAGTCACAATTCCTACCGCTGGTCACCTCAAATCAAAGCCAGCGACGGTTTCCTGCGATTAGTTTGGGGTTTGGGCACACGCGCCGTGGATCGGGTAGGCAACGACTACCCGCGCCTGGTGGCACTCTCGCACCCCACGCTGAATCCCTCCAGCAGCGCGCATATGATTCGACGCTACTCCCAACAATACATTGACCTGATCGACATGGAAGCGAACACCTTCGTGACCAAGCCAGTCAGCTCGGTGCTGAAGGCACAAACCCCAGGCTTGCGCTTCATTGCTCAGCTGGGCAGCGATGGTTACATCCGCTCACTGCGCAGCACATTGATCGAAGGCAGTCCAAGGGATCTTGTGTTGACTTTTGAAGAGCTAATGAAGCAAACCGACTTCCCCAAACTCATGCAAGAGGCACTTCAGACACTCGAGCGGGAATATGCGGCACCCGTGGACATCGAATTTACTGCTTATGTTCGGGAGGGAGATTCTGGCCCAAAGGTTGAGTTAACACTCATCCAGTGTCGACCCCTCTCAATGCTGGTTTCAGGCGTAAACACCTTGCCCACCAACATTCCAGAGGAGGATAAGATCTTTAGTGCCTCCAGTCTGGTTTCCGCTGGTCGGGTTTCGAACATTCGCTATGTGGTTTACGTACCTGCCAAGGCCTACTTTTCGATCAAGGACCCCCAGAATCGCTACAAATTGGAACGCGCGATTGGAAAGCTCAACAACTCGCTTCAAGGCGAGACGTTCATTGCCATCGGACCAGGCCGCTGGGGCACCTCAAACCCCGATCTTGGCGTGCACATTGATTACGCAGACATCTTTAATGCCAAGGCGCTGATTGAGTACTCCGGCGCAGGCGTAGTTGACACCGAACCCTCACTCGGTACGCATTTCTTTCAGGACCTGCTGGAAGGCCAGATCTACCCCCTGGCAATCGATTCAAAGAAAGACTTGCTTAATCTATCTTTCCTCGAAGGCACACCCAACCGCCTTTGTGAGTACATTGGAACCGACGAAGCCCTTGAGAGTTGCTTAAAATTGATCCGCGTCGTCGATTTCAGACCGCAGCACCTCCTGCAACTCGTCATGGACGATTCCAGCGGCCTGGGTTTAGGCTTTCTCGAGAAAGATTGACCAGAAAAGATAAAATGTTTCACGTGAAACAATGAGGAGATTATGAGTTGGGCTAATTTCTCATCGCATGTATTGGATATTGTTCTGTAAGAGATTAATAGTTAGCTCTCTCGCAACAAATCTCTAGATAACGAGAGTGTTCAAAATAGTGCTGCGCCAGCAAATCGTACAAGATGTTTCACGTGAAACATTCATGATCTCAACAATTGTTGTGCAGAAATATTCCCCGTTTGTTATTTTCTGCAAAACCCTTTGCAAACACTTTTGCCCTGAACAGTTTTGCCCTTGACCCAATTCCCAAAAAGGGATAGAATTTCGACCCTGCATGTCCTCGTAGCTTAATGGATAGAGCACCTGCTTGCGGAGCAGTAGGTTGCGCGTTCGACTCGCGCCGAGGACATTTTTTGCCTGTTTTTTTTATCTCAAGTAACTTTCAAACAAACGCCGGCTTTCCCTGGTTATTCATGGAATTATTCTGTTTTGCTTTTACGGTTTTGTTATTTGTTTCATTTCCTCCTTCTCGCTATAATTAACCAGCCTCTTCGTTTATCTCAACCCACTTTTTGGTTCACTTTAGCGTATAGAATAATTATTGTCCTTAAGCTGAATTGTGACTTGACTCTACCTGATCCAAGGGTTTAAGAGTGGGGCATAGATATTGCAACCCTAATTCTGACGATTTTGAACTTTACACAAACGAGATTTGCGTTTCGACTGTTGTAAGATTGACCGAGATTAGGTGTGATATGCCGAAGAAAAACAAAATTAATGCAGATACTAAAATCCAAACGAGATTCTGGCTGATCGCCTTATGCTTATTGGCTTTGTTGCTTTCAGCGTGTGACGTGCAAAGCCCTCCTCTCCAGACAACTCCCACCCCATCTTCAACACTCAAACCTATTCTCGATGAGGTTTATACCCCCGAACCAACCCCGCTGCCCCCAAGTGCCACTCCGACTGCCACATTCACGGCAACTTTGCCCCCCACCGCTACTCCCACCCCAAAGACCATCGCGGCTGAACTGGTACCCATTACCCAAATTCAACTTAAGTCCCCCCATTATGCCTGGGGCAGCGACCTCCAACAGCGTCGTGTCTTCCGATCTGAGGACAGTGGCACGACCTGGAAAGAGGTAACCCCGCCCGATTCGGCTAACGGGGATTATTACTCCGGGGCGACGATGTTCCTTGGCGCAAATGAGGCCTGGCTACTGGTCAGTAAGTCGGATGAGACATCTGTACTCTTTCACACTACTGACGCAGGTGTATCCTGGGATAAAGTGGAATTAGCCTTTCCGGGAGGACAAATGTCTTTCATCCGGGTTGAAGGTGCCAAAGCGGCCACTGGGGTAATCATGGCGGACCTGGGGGTTGGTGCGGGCTCTCAATGGGTGGCGCTGTATGCCACCAGCGATAGTGGCAAGACCTGGACACAGACCTTCACTCATACCCCTGGTGAGGGTGACGCCAGCTTGCCGGCCGGTGGTATCAAAAGCAGCATGACCTACGACGGCAAGAACGATCTGTGGATCACGGGCTCGGTGCCAGTTGACAATTTTCTCTACC
>JBASOE010000069.1:0-46805 GCA_049657925.1 Anaerolineaceae bacterium | reverse complement strand
CCGGGTCAGACGTGTAGGGTGGGTCGACCTGGATGGGCATTTCCAAGAATCTCTTAGGAGTTATGAACAGGTCAGACCCACCACACAGATCAATTTCATGACCCCGTGATTCAAAAATGACGATGCAATGTGGTGGTGGGTTGACCCGGTATATTCCGTGGTGGGCTTAGGTCTTGAGCGGGTCAACCACACCCAACGGAGTCAGATTGACCAAATCCATGTAGGGTGGCTCGACCTGGGCGGGTATTTCCATGCATCACTCATGAGTCGTGAACAGGTCCGACCCACCGCAAAGATCAATTTCATGGCCCCGTGATTCAAAAATGACGATGCAATGTGATGGTGGGTTGACCCGGTATATTCCGTGGTAGGCTTAGGTCTTATTGCGGGTCAACCACACCCTACGTGGAGGTCTTTGTATGATTTGCAATCTGACTTAACGACATCAATATCGGCGTAGGGAAAGATTGACCCTCTTTTGGTCAATCCGCCGAATATTTGATCGGGTCGTGATTGGCGGATGGGTGAAGAGAGCACCCATCGCGCCTTACAAGGAAATCATGACTTCTAAAGAGATTATGACCTTTGACGAGGTTTCGTCTCTATTCATCACCTTTTTCAAGGATATGCGTAACCGCGGTAGAGGCGGTGCCACCCAGGGTTTGCACCATACCGCGCTTTACCCCGCTGATCTGGCACTCTCCGGCCTCTCCACGCAATTGCAGAGCCGCTTCCACCACCTGGTAGACCCCTGCCGCACCTAGCGGAAATCCGCGCGCCTTGTGACCGCCCATGGTTGCGACAGGCAAATTGCCAGAATGGGTCAGCGAACCATCGCTGGCCAACTTCCAACCCTGCCCACGTGGCGCGAAACCGGCCGCTTCAAGTGAGAGGATGGCATGCAGGGTGGTGTTGTCGGAGTATTCAAAGAAATCGACATCAGCCACCGTCACGTCGGCTTTCTGACAGGCTTTCTGTGCTGATACCGCGGCAGCCTCGAAAAAGAGCGGGTCAACCCGGTCATGGATGGCCAGTCGGTCAGTGACCAAACTGGACGAGACGATCTTTACCAAAGGATGTTTCAGGTCTTTGGGTGCTAACGAGCGCCGGGTAATCAAAACCGCCGCAGCGCCATCGGCAAAGGGGGCGACATCGAACAAGTTGAGCGGGTCAGCCACCATCCCGGCCCGGCTGTAGCTGGCTTCTGAGATGGCTTTGCGGTACATGGCGCGGGGGTTACCGACTGCGTTGGCGTGAGCGATCATCGCGAACCTGGCCAGTGCCTCTCTTGGGAACTTGTTCTCGTATTGATAGCGTTGCATGAGCAGTGCGGCCTGGCTGATGGGGGTCAGCCCTTGCGCCGCTTCATAATCAGCGTCCAGAGCCTTGGCGATGACAGCTTCAATGTTCTCATCGACAACGTCAGTGATCTTTTCGACCCCGACCACCAGGGCTACATCCACCATGCCCGACCGCACAGCGTTGCAAGCCATATAGATTGCCGCGCCACCCGAGGCTTCAGCGGCTTCGGCAGTGACCCCTTCCGCGCCGGTCAAATTGGCATATTCGCACAGCAGCGAGCCCAGGTTAGCCTGGTGGGAGGCGCTGGCAGCCAGCATGTTGCCGATGAAAACCGAGTTGGGTCTGAGCCCACCACCATCAGCGATAGCATCCCGCATCACCCGTGCTGCCAGGTCGCGCAGGGAAACATCCCACAATTCGCCGACTTTTGAGCCGGCGATACCAGTGACGACCAGATCGTCAGGATTGCCGGCCATCTTACTTGATCACGATCTCTCCGCGATAGCGGACGTAGGTGGCATAGTCGATCTCGGTGCGGCGGGCGATGTACTCCTGGGTGCTAAGCGCCTTGCCCTGACGTTCGACGATGGGCTTTTTGACCTTCAAAATGAACGCGTCTGAACCCGCACCCGACCCATAGGAGGTCATCAGGATGCGATCGCCTGGTTTGGCGACATCCAATATCGCCGTCAGACCGATCAATGCCGCCCCGGCATAGGTATTGCCGATCACTGGCGAGAGCAGACCTGTCTTGATCTGTTCGGGTTTGAAACCGAGTTCGGCAGCTACGCGCTGGGGAAATTTAGTGTTGGGTTGATGGAAGACTGCATACGTGAAGTCGGCTGGGGTTAAGCCTGACTGGCGCAGGATGGTTTCGGTGGCGTTGGTTACGTGAGTGAAGTAGGCTGGCTCACCGGTAAAACGTTGACCGTGCTCGGGGTAGACTGCGTGTGCACGTCTCCAGAAGTCCGGCGTGTCTGAGACATAAGAATAGGTGGCTTCGATTGATGCCAAGGCTTCTGTGTCCGGGCCAATAATGTAAGCCGCTCCACCTGAAGCAGCAGTATATTCGAGCGCGTCGCCTGGCTTGCCTTGGGCGGTGTCCATGCCAATTGCCAGGGCGTACTTACCCATGCCCGAACCCACCAATGCGATGGCGGCGACCATGGCTTCACTGCCGGCCTTACAGGCAAACTCCCAGTCACCAGACTGAATATTGGTGGAAGCGCCGATAGCTTCTGCCACTACCGTGCCGCTGGGTTTGACCGCATAGGGGTGCGATTCAGAGCCCACCCAGACCGCGCGCAGCTCCTGCGGATCTATGCTGGCACGTTTGAGTGCATTGCGAGAGGCTTCGATTGACATGGTGATCACGTCTTCATCCAGTCCAGCCACAGCCTTCTCGATAATGGGCAGGCCTTCATCGTTTCCGCCCCAAATGCGGGCAACTTCCTTGGCAGGCAGGCGATAGCGCGGCACATAAGCGCCATAGCCGACGATCCCGACCTTTGTATTGGGCTTTAAGAGCAGGCTCTGCTCCAGTTTGTCAGCGTGATTGTGTTCAGTCATATTTACTCCATTGGCCAAGCAGTTCTTTTGCCCGGTCGACGCGGATACTCTTCTCTTTGACGATCTTGTCAGCGATCTTTTCGATCATTTTACCTTGTGCGCCGGCCGCGATAGCTACCTGGCGGGCGTGCAAGCTCATGTGCCCGCGCTGGATGCCTTCAGTGGCCAATGCCCGCAGGGCAGCCAGGTTCTGTGCCAGTCCGACGGCGGCGATAATTTCAGCCAGTTCCCTGGCGCTCTTGACCCCCATCAGTTCGAGGTTGGCTTTGGCGGTCGGGTGCACACGGGTCGCCCCGCCGATAACGCCCACTGCCATGGGAAGTTCGATTTCACCCACCAAGTCGCCAGATTCATTTTTAGACCATTTTGTCAGGCTGGTATAGCGGCCGCTGCGGGCGGCGTAGGCATGAGCACCCGCTTCGATGGCGCGCCAGTCGTTGGCCGTAGCCAGAACCACTGCGTCAATGCCGTTCATGATGCCCTTATTATGCGTTGCAGCACGGTAAGGGTCTGCGTCGGCGAAGGCCCAAGCCGTAATAATGCCGTCGCGGACGCTTTCACCGGAATAACCCTCGAAAGCCAAAGCCTCAACCGGGATGCGCACGTGGGCGCGTGCCAAGCGGCGATCGGCCAGGTTGGATAGGATGCGCAGGTGCACTTTCCCGCCTGTCAACTCCTCAATCGGTTTGGCGAGGGCTTCGGTGGCGCTGTTGATGGCGTTGGCCCCCATCGCGTCACGAACATCGATAATCAGGTGGATCACCAAAAAGTCACCAATGGCGGAGTTCTTGATGGTGCGCACGATCAGATCGCGTGGTCCACCGCCATATTTGGCGAGATCAGGGTCGAAACCAGCCAACCGGCCAAGCAGTTGTTTTTTGTGAGCGCGCAACAAGCGGCGGGCTTTGGGCAGGTCAGGCAGATCAAGTAGTTGCATCTGGCCAATCATCTCGGAAGACGTTAAAGACGCGCTGAAACCGCCGCCTTTCTGCGCCAGTTTGGCCATGAAAGAGGCACCGGCAACAACGGAGGGTTCCTCGACGACCATTGGTACCAGAACGGGGCGGCCGTTGACGATAAAGTTCTGGGCAACGCCGATGGGAAGGCTGTAAATCCCGACCACGTTCTCGATCATGTGGTCTGCGATAACTTCGTCAAGCCCGCCTGCTTGAGACCATGTTTGCGCGGCTTGTTGCGAAACATTACCGGAATCGATCAAAACCTGCTGACGCTCGGCGATGCTCATCTCGTAGAATTTCTTGATTAGGGTTGTGTTTTCAGTCATATCGTCCAGTTGTAAACCGCGAACACTCTAAAAAACTATCAAAGTAGGGCAAGTTTGCCCTCGAGTTGATTTTACCGCCAACAAGACGGATGAATTCTAAAAACGTTCTATGCATGTATCAACCCTATAACTTCTTGTCATCCTAAGACGGGATGTAAACATTTGCGAGTGCTGTAGGGGCAAGTCCATTGTACTGTCTGGATGTTGGTGCGTGGTACAGGGAAACCACAGCCCTCAAGAGAATGATTCCCTGTGGGATGCCCCTACCGCTTCCTAATTAGAAATCTGGCGAGGACGGGCTTCGACTACAAGTAATTGGCAAAAACACGCCTGACCTTGTATACTTCGCAGGATAAAGAGGAAAAATGGAAGTTACAAATACAATCTACGACGTTATAATCATTGGTGGTGGGCCGGCTGGAGCGAGCGCTGGCATCTACACCGCCCGGGCAGGGCTCAAAACCGCCATCCTGGATAAAGGCATCACCACCGGTGCCCTGGGCATCACAAGCAAGATCGCCAACTTCCCCGGCATCCCTCACGAGATCAGCGGCGCAGACCTGCTGGAAGTGATCCGTCAGCAAGCCATCTCCTTTGGGGCGGAATTCATTGACGATAAAGCCATCGGTACCGACCTGCAGAGCAACCCAAAGACGGTCTATGGCAACCTGAACGTGTATACTGCCAAATCCGTCATCATTGCCACCGGTTCAATGGGTCGGGGTAATCGCGTTTCAGGCGAAGAAAAGTTGCTTGGGCGCGGCGTATCGTATTGCGCTGTGTGTGACGCGGCATTCTATAAAGGCAAAAAAGTCGCCGTGGCTGGCTCGACCGATGAAGCTGTCGAGGAAGCGCTCTATCTGACCCAATTCGCCTCTGAGGTGCTTTTTCTGTCGCCCATACCTGAGATCAATGCTCCCGAAAGCCTGGTGAAGGAACTCGAGGACCAACCGCATGTCAAAATGATGCGCGGCGCGGTCCTCAGGGAGATTCAGGGTGAACAAAAGGTCGATGCGATCATTATAGGTACGCGCACCGCCAAACCTAAGACCTATCTGGTGGATGGCGTGTTCGTTTATTTGCAAGGGGGGAAGCCGATCACTGATTTTCTCAAAGGCCAATTGGAGCTGGCCGAGACTGGCTGCCTGGTGGTGGACCGAGAGTACCAAACGGCCATACCCGGTGTGTTTGCCATCGGTGACGTACTGTGTCAACATATCAAACAGGCGGTTGTGGCAGCGGCCGATGGTGCTATTGCGGCTATCGCCGCGGAAAAATTCATCCGCGGACGCAAGCAGATGGGCTTCGACTGGAACAAGTAAAGGTAAAATTAGCCCATGCCGCATGTAAACCCAGGGGATATGACCAAAGCCGCCCAACGCGGCGAGCCTTCGTACGTCTGGCGTGACGGCCAAAAAAGGCGTTTTGATATGCTGGTCGCGGCGGCGGGTGAACGCCTGAAGGGGAGCGTGTTGGTGGATGGCAGCGGTGTGGGCATGTATTTCTCGCGTCTCATCCCCATTTCTGGTCAGGTGATCGGTCTGGACATCGAGTTACCCCGCGTGGAAGACTGCAAGGCTTACTCCCCATTGGTGATCAATGGTGCGGGCGAATTTCTGCCACTGTCAAATGCGAGTGTGGACGTGGTATGGAGCCACGAAGTGCTCGAACATGTGCAGGACGACCAGATGGCCATCATCGAGATGGTCAGGGTGCTCAAGCCCGGTGGGCGCATCATCCTGTTCTGCCCTAATCGCGGGTACCCCTTCGAAACGCACGGCATTTTTTTGAAGGGCCAGTATCACTTCGGCAACAAGTTATTCGTCAATTACTTGCCGCGCGTTTGGCGCGACAAGCTCGCCCCACATGTCGAGATTTACACCCGCAAGGATCTGGAAAAGCTTTTTGAAGGCTTACCCGTTAAGTTTGTAACCCGGCGCACGGTCTTTGGCGCTTACGACAACGTCATCGCGCGTTCCCCAACCTTGGGCAAAGCCTTGCGTTCAGTCCTGCAAGCGCTCGAGAAGACCCCATTGCAGCGTCTGGGTCTCTCACATTTTTGGATAATTGAAAAAATCTAACCAATCTACTCGTTAACCAGCATCAGCCCCCAATTACCGGGAACATTCAGGGTCAGTTTATCATCCTCACTCACCAAAACAGTTTCTGAATTGTTCAGCTTATCCACAAAACGCCAGCCTGCCATGCCGGGCATGGAGATGGAGACCGGCGTTGCCTCACTATACGCGTTGACCACTACCAGAACATGTTGTTCACCCTCGCTGCGCATAAAGGCGAACTGTTTGGGAGCCACCAGTTTCTCCTGGTAAGAGCCGGTTCTCAAGGCAGGCAAAATGGTTCTTAAGCGCGTCAATCGGCTGATGTGCCCGCGTAAGTCGTGTCGGTGGACGGTGTTCAGCAATGTAGCCAGGTCAAAAGGAGGTCTGAGGTTCCAGTCTTCTGTGGTTTTCATGCCTTCGAAGCCAAATTCGCCGCCGTAATAGATGGTGGGCACGCCAGGGAGAGAAAAAAGCAGCAGATAGAGCAGCCATAGATGGTTTTTGTCGAGCAGTTGGCTATTGATGCGGTTGACATCGTGATTATCGACGAAGCTATACAGGGTTGGCAAATGGCGATATATGCCCTGCTCACCAAATTCACGATTCAAGCTGTATGCCAATTCAAAGTAATTGCCATCGTTGTGCGCTGAGTAGAGGCTTTTGTAAAGCTCGTAATTGGTAGTGGCGTGCAGCATGTCTGGGTTGGCCCACTGTCGATAATCGCCGTGGATCACTTCTCCCATCAACCACAGATCAGGGTCAAGTTTTTGGGTAAAGCCGCGCAGTTTGCGCATGAAGTCGAAGCTCAAGGCGTCTGCTGCGTCAAGACGGATTCCATCGATGTTGAATTGTTCCTTCCACATTTTAATTGCGCCGAAGAGGTGTTCCAAAACGGAGGGGTTGGCCAGATTGAGGTTCACCAGTGTTTGATGCCCTTGCCAGCAATCGTAACTAAAAGGGTCGCCATAACCATTCGTCTGGTCAAAGTTTACATTCACGAACCAATCTGTGTAAGCAGACCCTTGCCGATTTTCTCTCAAATCCCTGAATGCCCAGAAAGCACGCCCGACATGGTTAAACACGCCGTCCAGTACCAGCGAGATACCCCGCGCATGAACAGCTTGGCTGAAAGCCGCCAGGTCGGTGTTGGTGCCAAGGCGGCGGTCGACCTCGTAATAGTTGGCAGTGTCGTAGCCATGGTTTGAGGATTCAAAAACCGGTCCGAGGTAGATGGCATTAACTCCCAGCATTTGGATGTGGTCGAGCCAACCAATCATCACCTGCAGCCGGGGAACTGGTTGAGAAGTGAAATCATTATGCTGGGGTGCGTTAAGCGCGCCAAGTGGGTAAATATGGTAGAAGATGCTGTTTGTATCAATCATTTTTCCTCAAATCTCTATACTGTACAGTATATCCTCTTACGCAAAAAAAGAGATCACGAGAAGATACCGTGCATAAACTGGTGTTGTGCCTGAAAGACAGTCTGATCGGTGAGCAGGTTGCCGGCGTCCGCGGACTCAAGGATGTAAGCGTTGATCATCCCAAGCAAAGATAAGGCATAGGTGCGCGCCCGACCGCGCATATTGCCGTGGTCCGCTTCAGCCGCGCGGAAGAGCGCTTCGAGGCTTCTGGTTTGCGCTTCTTGCCAGGGTTTGATGGCTTGGTAGGCCTCGCTTTGGGCAGGAGCGCTGCGCATGGCCAGTTGCAGCCGATAGAAAACCGGATTTGTCCGGGCATAATTGAAGTAGGCTTTCATCACCCATTCAAGATTGCGCGTCAGGTCATGTTGGTAGTTTGCTGCGTGGTTAAGCGTTTCGATGAAGGGCCGAAAATGCAACTGCAGAACAGCGTCAATCAACCCGCGTTTTGACCCGAAGTAATGGTAAAGCGTAGGCTTGGTCACCCCCGCCACGTCGCACACGGCTTGGGTCGAGGTCGCCTCAATGCCCAATGACGAAAACAGTTGCAGTGCCGCATCCAAAAGGTCTTCTTTTGTACTCATGCGGCTAATATACTATGCGGTATAGTGAATTGTCAAGGGTTTTGCATGGGTACATCTAAAATGTTGCTGATATGCTATCGTTAGCTCAAATGAAAATGTTACCGAGTTGTGTGCGGCGGTCTTCGCAGGGTGGGTCTGACCCGTCTTTGCGCTATCCTCACCACATTGTTGCCGGGTAAACCCAACAAATCAAGAAAAGCGGTCTTCGTAGGGTGGTGTTGACCCGTCTTTGCGCTATCCTCACCACATTGTTGCTGGGTCAACCCACCATCACACTACTGTCAAATTTGAATCACGGGGTCATGGGCTTGACCTTTGTGGTGGGTCTGACCTGGCCATAACTCATGAGAGATTCTTGGAAATGCCCAGCCAGGTTGACCCACCCTACATAGATGTGGTCAATTTGATCTCACAAGGGTTGTGTTGACCCATCTTTGGGCTATCCTCACCACCCTACAAGCGGCCAATCTTCATCTCAAATGATTTGTGCGTCTGTGATTTGTGCGTCTGTGATTGTTGGCACGAAATTAGTGAGATAATTGCACCTAACAAAGGTACTTGAATATGAACGCGATTCCATCCGATACTGATTACAACCGACCCGTGATTGTCGTGACTTACGACCCAAATTGGCCGAAAGAATTTGACAAAATCCGCGATTCTCTCTGGCTGGCTATCCGAGATGTTGTTGAGCGTGTCGAACACGTTGGCAGCACCTCCGTGCCCGGGCTGGCAGCCAAGCCGGTCATCGATATCGACGTGGTCATCTCAGAAACACAGGAATTCACAAAAGTCAAAACCGCACTTGAATCGCTGGGCTACTGGCATAACGGCAACCAGGGCATCCCCGGCCGTGAAGCCTTTAAGTATGACCCAGCCCAAAAACCCGACCTGATGCGCCACCACCTGTATGTCTGTGCCGCAGACTCGGCCGAGCTTAAGCGCCACCTTACCCTGCGAGACCACCTGCGCAGATATCCCACCGAGAGGGACGCCTATGCCATTGTCAAGTTGTCCGCCGCCCAAGCTCACCCTGACGACATTGACGGTTACATCGAGGCCAAGAGCCCGTTCGTTCGTGCTATCCTGGACCAATACGCCATGAACAACCCGCTGAGTGTGATCGCTAACACCTACGCTCTGCAGCCGCAGTTCCTTGTCAAAATCCGAGGTGGTTGGAGCGCGGAAGCTTATCGGGTCGAGGCCAATGAGGGTACTTTTTTTCTGAAGGTCTACGATAAGACCAGTCCGAGTGTTGCTTCGTTTATACGGGCGATGTCCGCTTACCTGCCGGTGCTGAGAAAACTCAACCTCGACAAAAACCTCTCGAAGCATCTGCCAGAGATTGTGCCGACCCATAATGGTGCGCTTTCCACCGAGGATACGGACCATGTCTTCCTGCTTTATCGTTTTATCGAAGGCAAAACCATTGGAGATGAAGAACTCACCGAAAAAGAAGTAGATCTACTGGCTGATCTGCTTGGAAGGTTGCACGCTTATCATGCTGATCTGCTGCCGGGCAACACACTCAGTCGTGAAAACTTTCAATTTGACCTATCGATACAGTTGCACTTCCTGCGTGCCGACCGCAGGAGGGAGCTGCCACCTGACCTGTGGGAAGTCCTTGTAGACAACAAAGCTTTGCTCGACCAGGCACTTAACAAATTAAGCAGCCTGGCAGATCAACTCAAGTCTGACAAGCAAAGCTTCTGCCTTGTGCATGCCGACATGCACAACCGGAATCTGATGCGCTCTGGAGACGACTTGATCATTCTTGATATGGAAGACCTATGCTTCTCGTTGCCCGAGCTGGACCTGATGTTTCTGGTCGACAAACCTTATTACCCGCGCTTTCTTGCCCGTTACAAACAACAACATCCTGATTTTGACACCAATCTTAACGCCATCACTTATTTCTGGCTACGACGCGACCTGACGGATGTCGTTCAGTTTGGCAGGCAGATCGCTTTTGAAAACCTGGATGAGTTAACCAGGGCTGACGCGATGCATTTGCTGAGGTTAAATTTCGAAAACCTAAGGAATTGGCTTCAGCGCTGAATGCGGCGTGATTGTAGGTACATTTCTATATATTCCTCGGGGATTTTGAAACGGATCAACTCCGCCACCTTCTCAAGTGGCAGGTCTTCGGGTTTACGGAAGCGCAAATAACTCTTGCCGAGGTCGGGTTTGAGTCCTTTGGCGGCGTAAGCCTCCAGCAGCGACTGATAGGCTTCAGGCGATGAGTAAACCGCCATCAGGTAGAGCGAATTCTTTTGTTTCTGTGCTGCCAGGCCGGCGTAGCTGAGCGGCTGCTTGTTGTAGGTGTGAGGGAAGACCTCCAGCGGGATTTCGTAACTCAGCATACCCCAGTTGACCGTCTCTACATACCCCTGCGGTAGATTGTCGAGGATGAGCTGGCGCACACGCTCAATGACCAGGCGGCGGTCTTGAGGAATGCTTACCAAATACTCTTCGGGGGTTTGAACGTGATAAGAAACCATCACTCCTCCTTTTTGCCTTTGAGAATCTCAGTCTCTGCTGCCGAGATCTCCTCAATGACTGCTTTGGCATCCGCCTTGATCTTAGCCGGAGTGCTGGGAGAGTAACTGATCAATTTAACCAATTCGAAGGCTTTGCGCAGGGTGTCTTTGACCTGGGCAGTATATGAAAACCGCTCCCATCCGACCGATTCAGGCGCGGGAATCTGGCGGGCTTCCTCGATAATTTGACGCGCTTTTTGGATGCGAGCCTCTGCGGTGATCATTTTTGCCATAGTTGATTCTCCTTGCGTGGTTGGATTTTAACATAAGCCTGTGCCGCTCTTATGAAAAACGCAAAAAACGTACACCATGTGCTGACCCCCTCACAATTTTGGCAATGGAATCTGCTGGAATCTGCTTGACAACATCGCAGAGTCTTGTGATACAATACACGTTCGTGCTCAGGCAGACTCAGAGCGCTTTTAATTTGTGAGTTAGTTGGAGAGAAGTAAAATGAATCATACAGAATTGTTGAAATCTGTCGAAGCGGAAGCCAACCCAAATATCCCCGATATTTTCCCCGGTGATTCCGTCAGCGTGCATTACAAGATTAAAGAAGGCGATCGCGAACGAATCCAGGAATTCAAGGGTGTCGTCCTTTACGTTCGTGGGCATGGCAACGATGCCAGTTTTACTGTTCGTCGTGTAGCCAGCAACGGTATCGGCGTCGAACGCACCTTCCTGACCCATTCACCCCGCATTGCCAAGTTGGTTGTGGATCGTCACAACAAAGTCCGCCGCGCACGCTTATACTTCCTGCGTGACCGCACTGGCAAGAGCGCCCGCCTCAAGCAGCGCTTCTAAACCGCCAAACTCGCAGGGGAACCCCCTCTGCATACTAAAAAGCCTTTTCTGGCTGCTTGCCTGATAAAATCAAGCCAAACAGAAAAGGCTTTTTGCGTTAACCGGAGAGAACCATGCCCAAACCCCTGATCGGCTTGCCAGCCAACCACCTGACCCATAAAGGACGGGTGCCAGATTATGAAATTAATGAGATGTACATCAAAGCAGTGCTTGCGGCAGGAGGCTTGCCAATAATTTTGCCAACTAACATCCCTGCTTCCGATTGGAAGCAACTGGTCGATACCTTTGATGGGTTTTTGTTTAGCGGTGGCGGGGATATTGACCCAACCCATTATGGTGGCGCTTTGGCTGCCAATAGTTACGGCTTTAGTGAAGAGCGTGACCGCTTTGAGTTGGGTCTGGTTCCCTTAATTCTTAAGGCAGATAAACCGCTGCTGGGTATCTGCAGGGGCGCACAGGTTTTGAATGTCGCTCTGGGCGGCACGCTGATCGGCGATATCGCCGCAGAACTGCCCAATGCTGCGAAACACAATTGGTACCCCTCTTACGCGAGAGATAAACGGGTCCATCAGGTAAGAGTGATGCCGGAGACGAAGTTAGCGCAGTTGCTCGAGCAGAAACAGGTTTGTACCAACAGCCTGCATCACCAGGCCATCAACCAATTCGGTCAAGGGCTGGTAT
Organism: Anaerolineaceae bacterium; assembly: GCA_049657925.1. GTDB lineage: Bacteria > Chloroflexota > Anaerolineae > Anaerolineales > Anaerolineaceae > Mesolinea. Next base: position 34,562 of record JBASOE010000069.1, on the reverse strand, counting down.
TGAACGCTAATGCAGAGGATGGCGTGGTTGAAGGGGTTGAATTGCCCAGCAAGCGTTATGTGTTTGGGGTTCAATGGCACCCCGAACATCTGCAGGATGACCCCGCCATGCGCGCCTTGTTTGAGGGGTTGGTAGAAGCCGCAAAATTATGAGAATTGAAAGTGGTAATCTCGTGATTCGAAGCGCGACCGAGAGTGACGCTGAAAAACTGACTACATGGTGGAATGATGGCGCGGTCATGGCGCACGCTGGCTTTCCGAAGGGTCTGGACACGAGCGTCGAAACCGTACGCGAACAGATTGCTCGTAATCTTACTTCGCGGGGACAACGCTGCGCATTAGAGATAGACAGCCATCCAATCGGCGAATGTTCGTATTGGGTGAAGGATTCTACCGCTGAGATCGGTATCAAAATCTGTGAGGCATCTTGGCAAGACCAAGGTCTTGGCACGCAATATTTGAAGCTGCTGATCGGCTATCTTTTCGGTGAAGAAGGTTCTGATCAGGATCAGCCAATTGAAAAGATCGTGCTCGACACCAATCTGAAGAACTTACGTGCCCAACATGTGTACGAAAAGCTGGGCTTCCGCAAGGTTTGTGTCCATGAGAATGCTTGGCAAGACCAATTAGGAGCGTGGCAGAGTTCAGTTGATTACGAACTTTACAAAATTTCATATAATCTGACATCACTAAGGTCGTAATTCGTCGGATTATGGGTCATTAATTGGCTGTTCGGTTCAATCACGCAACCCTCCACCCCCGACTTCGATCCCCACAAGGGAATCTATCGAGGGGCAGGCCGACCTACCAAAGCCAGATCCCTCGCTTGAACTCGGGTTGACGAGGGCGGAGTGAGTGGAACGGCTAAGCATTGTTGATGTTCCAAGCGTGTTAAAATTGAGCCATGCCCACAACTACTAACCCAATTGGCATCTACGACTCCGGCGTAGGCGGACTTTCCGTCCTGCGCGAAGTGCGCAGTCTGCTGCCGACCGAAAACCTTGTTTACTTTGGCGATCAAGCCAAGGTGCCCTATGGCAGCCGCCCGATCGAAGAACTGCAACAACTGGCCGAAGGGGTGATGCGCTTCTTACTCGAACAACATTGCAAACTCGTGGTGATCGCCTGTAACACCGCTTCCGCCGCTGCCCTTAAGCCCATGCGCGCGCTTTACCCTGACCTGCCAATTGTTGGTATGGAACCAGCTGTTAAACCCGCTGCCGAGCAAACCCTTTCGGGCAAAGTCGGTGTGTTGGCCACCCCCTCCACCTTCGCCGGAGCACTTTATGCCTCGGTGGTCGAACGATTCGCGCACGATGTCGACGTGTTTCAGGACACCTGCCCGGGGCTGGTCGCGCAAATTGAAAAAGGCTATCTATCCACACCTAAGACCTGCCGCATCCTCGAAAACGCGATTAACCCCATGCTCGATGCCGGGGTGGACACACTGGTGATGGGTTGCACGCATTACCCGTTTGTGATCCCAACAATTGAAAAGACCACCCGTGGTAGGGCAAGAGTGATTGACCCAGCACCAGCCATTGCCCGACAGGTCAGGCGCGTGCTCGAACAGCGCGATCTGCTAAACCCCGCTACCCAATCCGGTAAGATGAGCTTCTATACCAGCGCAGACCCTGCTAAATTTGCCAAGCGCATCCGACAACTGATTGGGGTCGATGCTGATCCGTTGGCGCTCACATGGGTAGGCATGACGCTGACGAAATAAGTAAAATTTGAAAGGAACCAAAATGATTATTCCCGCTATTATCAATCGCCGAAGCATCCGCAAGTTTCTGTCAAAACCAGTCGAAGCCGAAAAGATCCACGCCGTGCTCGAAGCCGCCCAATGGGCACCCTCGGGCAACAACATGCAGCCAGCGCGATTCATTGTGGTTAGAGACAAGGACATTCGTTACGCACTTTGTCAGGCGGATCACAGCCAGACCTGGATGATGGCAGCACCGGTTTTCATCGTGGTTGTGGCAGACCTGTTATCACGTGTCGCTCCGGAAAGCACCTTCAAAATCGACGAACTTAGCCCTGAGTGGGAGGTCAAGCGTATCATTCGCGACTCTGCCATTGCTACCGGTTATTTGTTGCTTGAGGTGGAAAACCAGGGGCTCGGCGCCTGCTGGACAGGTTTTTTCTCCCAAGAGGACGTACGCCCGGTGTTGGGTTTACCGGAAGATAAATTTGTGATTGCCATCATCCCAATTGGCTACCCCGCCGAAAACCCCAATCCGCGTATGCGCAAATCCCTGGATGAGATCGTGCGTTACGAGAAGTGGTCGTAATCACCAGAACAGATCGATTGGTGTGGTTCCTCGTGCCTGCCCTAAGTCCATATCCTGGGCGACCACAGGGGGGCACCCCTACGATTACTCGATCATCCTCGGTAGGGGCTGGCCCCAGTGCCTGCCCTAAGTCCATATCCTGGGCGACCACAGGGGGGCACCCCTACGATTACCTCGATCATCCTCGGTAGGGGCAGGCCCCAGTGCCTGCCCTAAGTCCATATCCTGGGCGACCACGGGGGGTCGCCCCTACGATTACCTCGATGAATGGTGCGTATTATCTCTTCCCACCATCCCAAACAATGAAGGGCATGTTTACAACCACGCCGGACTTCGTCAGACTTAATTTTGCATCTTTCTCTGCTTGCAGAATCTCCGCCTCAGATTTCAACTCGACTGCCGTGGTGCCATCAACCCATTTGGTTAGGATGATCTGGCGCAAGGGTGAATACCCGTCCGTGCCTGGAGGCGCATTGAAAACATCAGCCTGGAACCCCAGGGGTCCTTTGCCCGTCAGACCGTTTTCAAACACATAGACATTAGCCAGGGCTGATTCGGGCACATCTGCCAATGAAGGCACAAAAATGACTGGTGACTTCATCATGTTGGTCAACTTATCGGCAATCCCAGCATCCGATGCTTCGGTATGCGTAAAGTAAATTTCTTTCCCTTCTACATAGGCCTTTCCGGCTGGAACCTGTGCAAACGAGCCTGTCGTCCCTGTTTGTGTGTTGCAGGCTGCCAATATGAGTGAAATAAGCAATACGGAAATTGTAATGATGTTTGTCCGCTTTAATTTGAACATAGTAAGACTCCTTTAAATATCGTGATTATTCAAGTTTCCTGGTTCGTAACCGCAGACTATTGGTTACGACGAATACACTACTAAAAGCCATCGCCCCTGCTGCCAAAACCGGCACGAGATACCCAAGCGCGGCTGCTGGGATCAGGATGATGTTGTAGAAAAATGCCCAAAACAGGTTCTGTTTGATGGTGGACATGGTGGCGCGGGAAAGCTGTATCGCTCGAGCTGCACCTCGCAGGTCGCCGCTAATCAACACCACGGGGGCAGAAGCCATGGCGACATCCGCGCCGGTGCCAATAGCGATGCCAACATCTGCCTGGGCAAGTGCCGGCGCGTCATTCACCCCGTCTCCGACCATTGCTGTCACATAGCCTTGAGCTTGCAGTTTCTTGACCTCAGCAGCTTTGTCACCGGGCAGCACCTCGGCAAACACCTGGTCGATGCCAACCTGTCTGGCAATTGCCTGTGCAGTCTGGTGATTGTCCCCGGTAAGCATGGCTACTTTAATGCCCATCTTGTGAAATTGTTGAATTGCTTCTATGGAGCCTTCTTTGACCGTGTCCGCAATAGCAATTGCCCCAGACACCACCTCGTCAATCGCTACCAACACTGTAGTTTTACCCTCTCCCTGCAAGCGAGAAACCTCAGCATCATAGGCAAGGGTATCAAACTTGCGTTCTGACATCATGCGTGGACTTCCCACTGACACCTTCAAGCCATCCACATGGGCTTCCACGCCATGACCCGCGGTGGCCCTGAACCCCTGAGGTTCGGATAGTTTCAAGTCCCGATTGCCTGCCTCTGCGACCACCGCTTCACCCAGTGGGTGTTCAGATCCTTTTTCTACTGAAGCGGCCAACCGCAGTATTTCACTGTCTGTAAAGCGCTCATTTTTGACCACCACATCGGTCACTGAAGGCTGACCTTTAGTGATAGTGCCAGTTTTGTCCAGAACAATCATTTTCACATGTCCAGCCCGCTCAAGCGCGTCAGAAGTCTTGAGCAAAATACCCATCTCAGCACCTCTGCCAGTACCAACCATGACAGCTGTTGGTGTAGCCAACCCCATGGCACACGGGCAAGCGATCACAAGCACTGCCACCATCACAATCAAAGCGCGTGTGAATTCGCTCACCTCTGAATTGATGGGTAAGGCTGGCCCAAACAACAGCCAGGCGACAAAAGTGATAAGAGCTGTGCCAATAACCACGGGCACAAAAACTCCTGAAATACGGTCAACCAACCTTTGAATCGGTGCCTTGGACCCCTGGGCTTCTTCCACCAGGCGGATAATCTGCGCGAGGGCAGTTTCCTTCCCGATCTTGGTGGCTTCGAATTTGATCATCCCCAGCTTGTTGAGTGTCGCACCGATAACTGCTGCACCAGGTCCTTTTTCAACCGGCATGGATTCACCGGTCAGCATGGATTCGTCAACCGAAGATCTACCCTCAACAACCACACCGTCAACGGGGATCTTCTCTCCAGGTCTTACAATCACCATGTCGCCAACCAACACATCTTCGATCGGCACTTCCATTTCCTGGCCACTTCTGACGATGCGAGCGCTTTTGGCGCGAAGTCCCATCAGCTTCTTAATGGCTTCGCTTGTGCGCCCCTTGGCACGTACTTCCAGTAATTTACCTAATTTGATCAGCACGATAATCACGGCTGCTGTCTCAAAGTAAACATGCCCTGGTAACCATCCAAAAGTTACCGGCAGTGAATAGAAAAACGCCGCCGAAGAACCTAAAGCGACCAATACATCCATGTTGGCTGAGCCGTTACGAAGTGATTTGTAGGCGCCGACATAGTATTGCGCGCCAACATAAAACTGAACAGGCAAGGCCAACAGGAGCATGACCCATTTGATCCAACTTGAATGTGAAACCTGCATGGGTAATAGCCCCAGGTCGCCTGACATTGCGATAATGAAGAGGGGAATGGTAAAAATCAATCCGATGGTTAATAAACGCTTCTGTTCATCAATCTCTCTTTGGCGAGCCGCACCTTCCGCATCCTCAGCCTCGCCACCTGATTCAAGCGCTTCAAAACCTGCCGCCGAGATTGCCCTGCGCAAGTCTGTTTGACTAACCAGGGTTGGGATGTAGCGTAACTGAACTTTTTCGGTAGCGAAACTTACATTCACATCGCTAACCCCTTCAATTGCTGAAAGTACTTTTTCGAGGCGGCGCGCGTCGTTGTCGTCGCTCATGCGTTTGATGATCAAATCCGCTTCACCTTCAGCAACATCGTACCCAGCGTGCTGAACGCGATCCACCAGGTCGGTTAATGTAGTCTCCTGTGGGTTATATTCAACAGTCGCTCTTTCTGACGAAAGATTAACGGAAGCGCTGCTTACCCCAGCGCCTTTCTTGAGTGCCCGTTCCACCGCAGACGAACAATTGGCACAGGTCATGCCTGTGATGGGGAGCGTTATTAGTTTGTTTTCGGTCATTTAGCCTCTTTGTAGAGAATTATTGTCTTGCACTAATGTCAGATTCTATCTTAATCATTTGGCCATATCCCTTCAATAGGCTATACCACCCCGCTTAACAGGCAATTATGCCTATATCATGTCTGATGCTGAAACGATAGAATTTACCAAATTAACAATAAAATTTTCTTCATTGTCAACAAGGGAGAGCGGATTGGATAACCTACTGATTGCCTTTATCACTGGATTGACCTCTGGTGGCTTAAGCTGCCTGGCAGTGCAAGGCGGATTATTAGCCAGCTCACTCTCAGACCAGATCCAAAATGATCTGCAAGGTGTTGCGGCGAAGCGACGTACACGCAAGGCTGTTGACAAAACCAATCGTTCTAAATTTGCTGTGCCGATTCTGACGTTCTTAATTTCCAAGTTGATTGCCTATACGATTTTAGGTTTTTTGCTTGGGCTTGTCGGCCAGGTAATCCAGCTAACTCCCATCACCAGGGCGATCCTCTTGATCGCCATTGGCATCTTTATGCTCGGGAACGCACTGCGCATGTTGAATGTGCACCCTATCTTTCGCTTTTTTGTTTTTGAACCACCGGCTTTCTTGCGCCGAATGTTGCGTAAAACCGCCAGTGGGTCAAAAAATTCTTCTCTGATCACTCCCGGTCTTTTAGGTTTCATGACTGTGCTCATCCCCTGCGGTGTCGCGCAAGCCATGATGGCGGTCGCGCTTGGGACTGGGAATCCTCTGCAAGGCGCAGCCTTGATGTTTGCCTTCACCTTGGGTACAAGCCCTGTATTCTTTGCGGTTTCCTATTTTACAGTTCAATTAGGCAAGAAACTGGAGAAAAACTTCGCGCGCTTTGTGGCAGCAGTGGTCTTGATTCTGGCGTTAGTCACCATCAACAGTGGGCTCACTCTGCTTGGCTCTCCTCTCTCGTTCTCCCGCTTGTCATCCGCTCTTTTTCCCCGGCAGAATCAGGTTGTCATGGCAACTTCAAACGCCGAACTTCCTTTTATTGGTCCCAAAACCGAAGCAACTTCTGTCCCCACCTCCATCACGGACGATAACATCGCTACTATCAACGTCATTAACTCGGGCTATTCCCCAGAAGAAGTCCACGTTAAAGCTGGTGTTCCCATCAAGCTGAACCTGATCACGAGCAACACGAGGAGTTGTTCGAGGGCTTTCACTATTCCGTCCTTGGGGATTCAGCAAATATTGGATGAAACTGGTGAGTTTGCCATTGAACTTCAGCCACAAACCAGTGGAGCGCGCCTATACTTTGCTTGTTCAATGGGTATGTATGGTGGCGTGATCGTGGTTGATTAACCGGAGGAACTGATGTCCACAAAAAAAGTGTTGAAAATTTCTGGAATGACATGTCCTAATTGCGCCATGATTTTGGAGTCTGTTGAAGATGATTTGAAAGGCGTGATTAGAGCCGAGGCTAGCTATCGTAAAGCCCAGTTAATCGTCGAATATGATTCTTCTCTGCTTTCGGAAGAGACGATCAAACAAGAAATAAAGCGCTTGGGGTACGAAGCGGTATAAATGTTCTCCCACGACAATTGCGCGAAAACTTCCTGGATCAGTCTCTTTTACAAGAGACCAATTGAATAGAGACTGTCGTCCCTGCGCCGGGGCTGGAGATTACTTCCAGTTGGGCATTGATCAGATCTGCCCGCTCATATAAACCCAACAACCCAAAGTGCCCTTTTTGGGGGAATTCTGAGGGTGAAGAAGGCATTAGAAATCCTTTTCCGTCATCCTTGATCTGAATTTTTAGGTTTTCTTTAGAGAATATGATGAAAACCCAAGCCTGTTTGGCTGCGGCATGTTGGATCACATTATTAAGCGATTCCTGAACCATGCGGTAAATCATCAGCTCTTTTTGAGGTTCGAGTCGGCAATCTTCTCCACTTACCATGATTTTGATGGGGAGGTTTGATGACTGTTCCATTTCCTGAACTAACATCTCTAACGAGGCAACCAAGCCAAGATCTTCAAGATAGATCGGGCGCAACCCTCGGATCATGCGTCGCAAATTGGTCAGCGCCTGTTGAACTAAACCCTGCAATTCATCAATCGCGCTCTTTTGGTCTGGCGAAACGGTCATGCCGGCCAATTGAATTCTCTGGTTTAAAGCGATCAAGGCTTGAATGGTGTCGTCGTGTAATTCCCGCGCCAGATTTAGCCGTTCATTCTCAATTCCAGATGTGATCGTTCCGATGTAACCATGAAGATTTTGCTGGGCTGTTTGTAAACGCTCCGCCATTTCGATGAGTTCGTTTTGCAAATTTTGAATATCACTAATTCCCCCAACTGGTTTTTGAATCGCCTCAAAATCTCCTTCTGCCAATCTTGCTGCTTGTTTTTCTAATTTTTGAAGAGGATTCACAATCCGCTGTGCACCGAACCAGATGACTAATAAAGCCAGCAGGAAAACTGGCACCAAGACCAACGGTGCGGACTGTGTACGCGCCAACAATGGGCTGGAGATATCTTCCCATGCTTCTTCGAGGATCAGTCCCCAATCGCTTGAAGGGATGGGGCTGTACGCGACCACATGTTCACCTTGCCCACGATGAAGATAGTCGATCCCACTTTCGCCACGTAGTACCTCCTGAACTCCCGGATGTGGTTGGGAGCCTTCATGGTCAAGCGGCGTACCCCCTTGAAATATGACACTGAAGCCATCAGACAAGTTTGAAGGACTTATCACCATGTAACTGGTCTCCTCCGAACCAGTTAAATTACCAATTGTTTTCAGAATCAATTTCTCAGGCGTGAACGCCCCGGTAAGAATAAGGTTATTTTTTGTGACCAAACTGATTAGAAAGTAGGGGTCATTGGTCTCGTTTGTGTGCAATAGCGACGAGAGAACAGGCTGCTTTGCGGTCTCTCGAACTGTCAGGAAATAGTCTTTGTTTTGATCACTGATAGCCTGCCAGTCCAATTGAGAATTTGAAGACTGTAAGAACTCTCCGTCAGAGCCAAGCAGGGCGAGACCGCCATCAAAGGTTGTCACATTCTCTTCAGCAGGTAATGTCATTGCCTCCAAATTAGCACCCTGTTCGAGGCTGAGTGAGAGAATTTGGATCACACTCTTTAGGTGGGCAATTTCATTTCCCAAAGAATCTGCAGTCGCCTGGACGGTTTTTAAGTCGCGATCTCCGACCAGGTTGCGCATGGCTTCGTGGTGCAACGTTTGGCTTCCAAAAACTACCACCAGCAGCAAGACAGTAATTGGCAGAACAATAATAAGGAATAATTGCAGGGTGAACCCACGAGAACCGACTCTTTTCGGCTGCTTAATCCTTATCGGGTCCTGGCGATTTTCCGGCACTGGGTCCTTTTTGAAAATGAAAGAGATACCTGGCTGATTACAGTTCCGCTGATGGTGCTTCAGGGTTGATTGCCTCAATTAGCCCCAAAGAAATAGCCTTCATGACAGCCGCTGTGCGGCTCTCGGTTTTAAACTTTTGAAAGATATTTGCCAGATGGTTTTGCACGGTGCGATCACTGATGTTCAGTTGAAAGCCAATGGCCTTGTTTGTGAATCCTTTGGCGGTTAAAGCGATGATCTGCAGTTCACGCTCGGTCAGGGAATCGCTCGCGGCTGAATCTGATGGTGTAGAAAACTTGGTAAGTAACCTCTGCGCCAGGGCAGAATCCAACACCGATTTTCCGTTGAACACCTCCTTAACTGCCTCAACGATCGCTTGTGGTTCAGCCGTCTTTAGCACATAGCCATTTGCTCCAGCCCGCAACACCGCCTGCACGTAGGGTTCATCGTCATAAGCGGTTAAAACTAAAATACCAACGGTAAGACTGTTCTTCCGAATCCAGCGCGTCACCTCAATGCCGCTCATTTTTGGCATCTGAATGTCCAAAACAGCCACATCAGGCTTGAATTGTTCGATCAACTCCACAGCCTCCAGACCATTTGAAGCCTCAGCGATCACCTGAATTTCCGGGCTTTGCTCCAGAAACTGGCGGATTCCAGCTCTCACGACCACATGGTCATCGGCCAACAATACCCGAATACTTATTTTTGAAGAGCTTGTCATAATCGCAAATTATACTTGTTCCACAGTGTGATATTTTCGGGATTGAAGGGTTTAAATGGGTGGCGCCTTCCTCAGAATCCTTATATAGAGGCGCAGGGGCAGGTAACGATTCACTGACCTGCTCATTTCACCCCGCAAACACGACCTTTCCCAGGCGAGAGGTCATTTTTTACATTCAGCGTTCTTTCTAAAAGTGATTAACGCCGCAGTGAATTAACAATTTCTTATCACTACACCTCTTCTTACACTGTATAATCTCTGTTTATTCGGAATATCCAATTTTCAAGGAGTTTAATGTGGGTGCAGACATCGTTGTGGGTGGTTTTTGGGGGGATGAGGCAAAAGGTCTGGTCAGTGCCTGGCAGAGTTTCCGTAATCATGCCTTAGGTGTTTTCCGTGGATGTGGCGGTTCGAACCCCGAACACGGTTTGTTCTTCAATGTGCACTACATTAAGGTCAACCAACTGCCTCTTGGATTTATTCTTGAGGACAGTCAGGTTGGCATTGGTCCAGGCACAGCTGTCGACCCCGACAAGTTCCTCAAAGAGGTCCATCGTTTTCGCCTGACCCCCGGGCGCGTAAAGGTTGACTACCGCTGCCCGATCATCACACAGGCTAATATTCAGGAAGAAATCGATAGTGCCAGCATGAATGCCATCGGCAGCACCAAGAGCGGCACCGGAATCGCGTTCTCGCATGCCGCGCTGCGCATCGCCCCTTTAGCCAACGACATCCCGGAGCTTGCCCCTTACCTTGCCGATGTGCCCTTGATGGCAAACCAGTTAGCGGATGCGGGCAAGATTGGGCTGGAAGGCACGCAGGGCACATTCCTCTCACGTTACCATGGTGAATATCCCAACGTTACTTCCGTCGATGTCACCGCTCCTTCCACGGTGGCGGGTGTCGGTTTAAACTGGCGCAAGGTCGAAAATGTGATCGTGTGCGTTAAGGCACTGCCCACCCGGGAAGGTACTGGCTTGATGGGCGATGTGGAAGAATTTAGCATTGATGAAATGCGCGAGTTGGGGATTCTGGAATACAGCTCCATCGCTGACCCAAAGACTGGTAAACCACAAATCCGGCGCAAAGCCAAGGGCATCGATTACACCCTACTCAACCGCATCATTATGGTCAATGGCGCCAATCAGATCGCGCTGACCTTTACTGAACAGGTTGACCCGGAGATCACAGACGCCACACACTGGTCACAGATGACCCCCAAAATCAAGAGCCTGGTCGATGACATCGAACGTCACACGGGTGTAGAAGTCACCCTGCTGAATACCGGCAAGCAGTGGTCAAGTATGGTTAGTAAAACCGACGACCTGCCGGAAGTCACCCAGGAACTCAGCGCTCGATTGGCGTCGTATATTTAAGTTTTACTTCTAAGAAATTCTCAAGCTTGAATCTGCGCATCAATCCAAGCCTGACCTTCTGGGGTCAGAATTCTGATCTCTTCGCCATCGCGTCCAAATTCGTTATAGTCCAATCCGTAGCCCACTACAAACAGCGGTTCGATGAACAATCCGACATGCCGTACTTCAGGCAGATGCAGATAGCCATTCAAGCCGACGTTGCGCCACTCGATATTGGCTGGTCTTTCCTTAAATAGAAAGGTGCAAATATTGCGTTGCGCGACGTTGTGTTTGTCAAGAAAGTCGCACACACGTAGGATCGTCTCGGAAGTGTCAATGATATCTTCCACGATGACCACCAGGCGATTATCCAATGAAGGACCTTCATACGGAAAAACATTGACTTCGCCGCTACCTTCGGTACCTTCATAGATGTGATGTGTTTTCAGGTAGGCACTCTCATAGGCGAAACCAAGTTGATCCAGGGCATTCGTCAGATCACGGTGAAAGGGTATGGCGCCTTCACGCAGACAAAGCAGGATAGGCAGATTCTCCGCATAATCCTTCCCATAGTAGATTTCCTTAGCCACCCTTTTTGCCGTTGAGCGAATTCTTTCCGAGCTTGCAACTAAATCCCCCAGATATTCTTTAGGTATTGAATAGGCTCCCATTTTTTCTCCAGTTCAGCTAAAGGCAATAAAAAAATTGGTGACCCCCAGATGGGGGATTTTGCACCAATTGAGAGTTTGTGTGTCAAACTCAAAAACAGAACATGCTAATTCTATCGTTATTTCGTCAAGTCACAGGTTAAATTTATATTAAGGCATCGGGCTGGCGGTCTCGTATTAGCTGTTACCGATTACCAAAGCCATTAAGAATGCAGCTTGGCTGGTAATTTCTTTGATTTGACCAGTACGGAGCATCTCAACGAGTTGCTCCCGCTCAAGCAGGACTAAAGCGTGCTCTTCGAGGTCGCCATCGCCTACTGGCTGGACCTCTTCTGCATCCGTAGCGAGGTAATACCAACCCATGCCGTTGCCCCGGTTTAGATCTGTGCGGAAACGACCTAAAAACTGCCAATTGGCTGGCTTATAACCGGTTTCCTCGAGCAGCTCACGTTTGGCTGCCTCAAGCGGTTCCTCGCCTGGGTCGATATGACCTCCTGGGGGTGAAAAAGAATCCCCTTCCGTTCCGTAATGGGTCTCGTGTAACACCAGGAAGCGCCTCTGCTTATCAACGGCGACAACGATGACATAATCCGGCGTGACAACCCATGTCCAGCCTTCGACCACCTTTCCTTTGGGCGTTTCGACGGTGTGTTCTTCAACCACCAGGAAGGGTGGGCGGTCAAGCACAACCTTGCGTGAAAGTGTTTTCCAGGGTTTCATCGGCTTTCCTCATTCATATGGCAAAAGACCTAATTGGCCATCTCCAGCCCACCCGTGGCGGCCATCCAATCCATGATTGACTCGACCGCCCTTGAAACATCATTGTCAGAAATATCCACCCGGTATATTGGCAGAATCGATTTCGCGACCAGATCTTCCAGTACTTCCTGTTCACGCTTGAATCTATCCAAATCGTCATACTGGCTGGGATTGCCAGAAATTCTCAGGCGTTGCTCCCTTGCGGCGGCGAAGGAATCTGGCGACCTTGTGCAGAAGATCAGGCGAAAATTGAGCGGCAGCAATCCTTCTTCCAGCCAACTGAAGTCATAGCGTCTGCCATAAGTCAGCCATTGCACCATCTGAGTCGACAGGTGGAAGCGGTCGACGACCCATGAATAATAGCGGTTGAGTTCAAACAGCCGCAGCCAAATACGGTAAGTTTCCATTGCCTGGGCTTCTTCCTCTGGTGCAAAATTAATCAGTCCACGACCCCAGGGAAAGTTGGTGAAGGTGCACCACTCTGCTGAGATGAGCGGGGAGTGATAGCGGTATTTGCGCGGACCGGTGAAGCGCGGGTGATCGTTAAGTTCAAAGGCAATCTCGGTCTTGAACGTCAGACGCGTTCCTTCCAGAATGACTTTTGGGGTTAGCTTCGACATACCGACACCTCCACAATAAAATTAGTCCGCTGGCTCAACGCCCAGGTCTTCTGGGGTGATATGAAGCGTTTCGAACGTTTCAAAAGTCAGGTCAGTAATACCCAGTTTCAACTTCTCATTGAGCTGCGTCAGCATCAGCATATAGGAACTGGGGATGCCAGCCTGCCAGCGCAAACCCAATTTGTCTGCCAGAGTGTGGATCGCCTCCGCTGATGGGCCTTCCAACTCGGTGAACGTGCCATAAGGCATTTCATCGATCGAGACAGTTACATCGTCCAGCCAGAAAGTTTCGCGATACTTTTCGTAGGAAGAGAAAACCTCATAGCCCAGCGATTCAAGCAAGTGTTTCATAGCCACAAAATCTGCGACTTCCGTTTCAATTTCGGTGCGCACGAGCACACCAGCTTCCAGGTGGCTGTTGTTCTTGTAAGTGAGACGGTTTCTTGAGTCCTTGCGCAGCCTTAGCACCTGGCCAGTCACGCTAAGTAACCGTTCGGGGGTGTCAAAGCGCAAGTTCAACTCAAATACGCGGTCATCTACCAGCCTGGCCGCGCTGGCAATGAGTTTCTGGCGATAACCCGCTGGGTCTGATAGCAAAAATTTGATTTCAATTTCTTGTTCCATCGGTCTCCTTTATCGTAGGTTTGATGGTGAAAGCGACCATGAGCACGAGCCACAGCCCATGCCAGATGATCATAAAAACGAAGTTACCACCGCGTTGATCTGGCGCCCAAAGCAACAAGCGTTCCGCCCAGTAACCCACAATATTCAACACCACTGCCGTCCATGGCAGCGCGAACCCTAACAGGGTCTTGGCACGCATGCCTATGAGACCCACCATGCTGATGGCCGCTTGCAGGGTGCCGTAAACCACCAGATAGTTCAATTGAGCGCTGGTCAGACCGCCATCCAGCAAAGCCTGGCGATTAGCTAACGCGCCATACGCTCTCAAAGCACCAGTCGCGGTCATAAAGAGCAACGCGACCACTGCCAACCCTGCCCACACCGAACCTCGTTTTACTATTCTTGGTCTTTCAGACATCGGCGTCCTCGACCCCATCGGCAAGAATGGCCAGCCGCACCAGCTCACCCTGTACCTTAGCCTCCCCACCGGGCTTTACGACAACCACAGTGGGTCCGAGTGCCTCCCCCAGGTACTTGTTGGCCGGCGAATCCCGCAGCGTTTTTAGAAGTTCAGGATTGGCAAGATGTAAAACCCACGGACGATCCAGCCAGGCCTCCTGACCTTGTTCCTCCCAGCGCAGAATAGCCTGTGTCAAAGTTGGGTTGGGTTCAGCGTATTTGCGCAACAACGCCAGTAGATGGCGGGTTAATAACCCCTGCGCCCGGGCTTCTTTAAGCGAAGTGGGTGTCAGTCGAAAGCGATAGCGCTTGGGTGAGACCTCAAGCCATTCGCCAAAACGTGAGATCTGATAACGGGCGATACGCGGAGAGCGTGGGCCCATCTCGATCGTACCATCAGACTTGATGGCTATCTTCTCGTCTTTAGGAGGGTTTTGCCGCGGGTTGTACTGGTCGAGTAAACTGTCAAATAATGCTGAGCGTTTGATGAAACTTTTACCACTGCCTGACTTCGAACTGCCTTGGTCCAGCAATCCCAGCCAGCTCATCGGTCCAAGCAGGACGAACCGCAGATAAACTGCTTCAACCTCTGGCCAACTGGAGACGCCTCGCAACAAACCCTTGGCTGGTTGTGATGAAACAATTATCCAATTGTCGTATTCCGATCCACTTCGCAGAAAATCAGGTTTGTATTGACCGATGTGGTCAATCAGTGTTTCCAAACCAAACCAAGTTCCGATTGGCAGTTCTCTTAACATCTCAAGGATTACCCGACGTGGTTTGGCCGGGTTGTTCTGCCAGGTGCCTTCACAACGAAAATCGGGGACAAGACGCAGTTCGTCAAAACGTGTACTGGCGCGCCATGAATCCACCAGCCAGGTGTGTGCCTGTGCACGCGGTTTTTCGAGAAAATCTTTGGCAAGAGAGGTGGGCAAGTTGTTTTTCTTCTCCACCAGACCAACAGCACGAGCTAATTCGAGCAGCACGGGGTAGTTTGGCAAAGGCCACTTTGCCAGGATGACATCCCGGTCGGACCGGCGTAGGGCGGAAAGTAGCCAACAAAGCTGGTCGAGCAAATTGTCTGATCCCGCAGAATCGAGCCACATATCACTTTCGGGAACCCCCGGCACTTGAGAGAGTGCAGGGCTGATCGCAGGTTCTTCGGGAATAGGCGCAGCATACATGAATTCGTGTGGCAGAAAAACGTTCTCCACCAATCCGTCAGGGAGTTGGTAAAAAGTCCGGCCAATCAGACCACGGTACCAGAGCAATTCGGTGGTCGATATGGGGAAAACGCCGGGTTTCTCCCGTTCGAATTTCGCTGGTCCCATTGGCCTGATTTCGCCGTAAACCCTGGCGAAACTTGTCCATGGCAAGCTGCCATCCGCCGCGCGTAACCATTGCAGGGCTTCAAGCGCAGGTTTTGGCAAACTTTCGATAATTTCACCAATCAAACCGGAGTTGAGGATGGCTTCTTCAAGCTTCAAAGAATAATTGCGTGCATCTCTGGCGGTGATATCAAGACCCCAAAAGGCAGCGACACCCCGCAAAAAGGGCAAATCCCGGTTGTATAAACACGTGTTTAAATCAGGCATAGTGAACCAAAGTATACAACAGTTCCCCCTGGCAAAAGGGCTACTCGATCTTGATGGAGCGCACCCCTTCAATATGAGAAATGGTTTCGACCATCTTCTCCAACTTCTCCCCACGTGGGATGCGGGCAATGCTCTGCACCCGCAGGTGGTCATTTTTGAGGCTGCGCTGCACACCAAAGGTTTTGATTTGCTCAGCACTTTCTGATAAAGCTTTGCGTACGGACCGCAATGTACCGCTTGAGTCTTTGATGTCCACCGTAATGCTGTGCATGCTCGAGACACGTATGAAACGATTTTCAATGATGTTGATGACTGTCAAAGTCAACATCATTAATCCGGTGGTAACAATGCCTGCCAGGAAGTAACCATAGCCAATTGCTAAACCGACCACTGCCATGGACCACAGACTTGTTGCAGTAGTAAGCCCTTTGATGTTGAAGCCGTAGCGCAGAATAGCACCGGCACCCAGAAAACCGATACCAGATATCACTTGGGCGGCGAGACGGGTAGGGTCTGTGTTACGCAGCGCGGAGATGTTAACTGAAAGGATCATTGCCAAACAAGAACCCAGCGTGAGGATCATGTGAGTTCGCAACCCGGCTGCCTGGGCATCGCGTTCACGTTCATAGCCGATCAACCCGCCAAGCAAGAGCGAAACAACCAGCCGGATGACCATGTCTTTTTCTGAAATCATTTTACTGTCCTCAGGCTTACTCAATAAAGTTAATAAATGATTAACAAGTTCAGCTATTCTATCACAATCCCCGCTGGAGTCCGACTGAAATCTTGACAATAAAGGCAGGTCTCTCAGCATTAAGAATGCAATACTTATAATAAATAAGCGCCTTCTGCAAGGCGCTTTTCCAAACTATTTGATCAAATAAGCATCAGGTGAGGCTGGGTAAGTCGCTCAGTCGGGCGCAGATAACCCCAACCAATCCACGACCTGTATGGGCACCTAGTGCGGTGCCGAGGGTAAGAGTGGGCAGCCATTCACACTTGAACACCTTTTCCATGGCTTCCTTGGCCAGTTGCGCGCCAGTTGGGTTGTCCGCTGAGCAAAGTTGCACTTGGATCGTCGACCCAGCCGGTATCTTTTTGAGAATCTGTTGCGGAAGATCCTGGATGGCTCCCATGAAAGAGCGCTTCTTACCGCGATCGTAATACTTGCCATCCTCTTTGGAGACTTCGATCACCGGTTTAATGCCAAGCAGCGAGGCGAGCAGTCCTTTTAGGTGGCTAATGCGTCCGCCCGCGATCAAGTATTTGAGGTCGGGCAAGGTGAAATAGGTATAGGTCGCGTCTTGAATTTGCTGGAGCCTGGCAACAATCGCTTTTTTAGAAAGCCCAGCTTTGACCATCTCAACGGCTGCTTTCACCTGCCAGGCAGTGCCGGCAGAAAGAGTCTTTGTGTCGATCACAGTGATGCTGGCATTCTCAACCGCTTTTGCCGCGGTCACAGCTGCGTTGTACGTCGCGCTCAAACCCGAGGAGAGATGGATGGAAAGAATATCTGGGTCTTCAACGGCCAATCGTTTGTAAGTTTGCTCAAATTCACCGATTGAAGGGGTAGAGGTCTTGGGCATACTCTGTGCGGCATCCATCAAATTGTAGAATTTTTCGGGTGTGATATCCACGCCACTTTGGTACGACACACCATCCACTTCCACTTTCAGTGGGAGCATGGTTACACCGATCGCTTCACATTCCTCTTTGGTGAGATCAGCACCACTATCAGTTACGATTTTCATGGCAGGTTCCTTTCCTCTGGTCATCAAAAATTAAAATTAGGACAGGTAGTTTGACTGGCAAGGCAACCTGTTAATTGATGGTATTCTACTCCAATTTTTCTGCAACAGCATAAATTTCTATACAAGACGTCAATTTATGTCCATTATCTATTTACTGCAGGGCATCCAGCCAGCCAGCAGCCACCTTGCGGTTGCGCTTTTCGAGGGCGAAGAGCATCTGCTGTAGTTTGGATTTCAGGTCTTCTGCACTCCAGTTGTTTTCAGCAAGCACATTGCTCACCGCTTCGAGCAGGCTGGTAGTGAGCGTGGTTTGTGTCAACATGTCAGCCAGGTTCCAGGTTGAGTGGGCTTTCTTCAGGCTTTGCATGGTCAGATGCTCTAATTGACCAAGCGCTTCCTTCATTAATCGTTGACCTGTCTCCAGGTTGCTGGATTCGATGTAAATGCGATTGATTGGTTCGGTGCCCGAGGCACGCACGCGCATGTAATGGTGATTGTCACCACTTTTGTCTACCAATTGCATCTCGACCAGTTCATAACGGATGCCACCCAGGTACTCCACTTTTAGCCCTGCGATCGTTATGTTATCACTGGAGGTGTTGAGCGCCAGATCCAGATAGTGATCGATGAAAGCTTCCTTTGCTTCCAACGGCGCGTCCACATCCGAACGTCCTGCCCGGGAGGTCGGATCGCTGGAGGTGCCAAAGCTCTCCCACAAACCGGGCAATTTAACCGTGTCATCCCAGATCTCCTGCAATGTAGTCAGGGGGTTTTCAGCACGGGTGCCATAATAGGCGAGCATATCCATAATCAACAGGTTCGCCCATGGGCCGTCTTTGTCGGTAACGTGTCCCCTGGTGGTCAAGCCGGAAGATTCTTCGCCCCCGATCAGGATGCGGTCGCGCCAGTCTTCTGGCAGGGTCTTGAGGTTGTTGTAAGAAGCGTCAGTGCGGCGGATCTCTTCGATATACTTGATTCCGACCGGGACCATGAAGGCGTGCTTGAGCGAGCGGGATTGGATGTCGCCGATACGAGGCTTGTAAATTCGCTGCCCAATATAACCCGGCAAAACCCCAGCGGCGGGTTTGTTGACTTCGTTCCCCGGGATCATCCCCGCTAAGACCTCGAGCAGCGGTGATCCGGTTTGGGTGGCAATCACCCGACCGGTCAGATCACGGTCAACGCCGAGGTAACGGGTCAACATGGGCAGAATCTGGTTGGGTCTGAAGTAGACTCCGCCTTTGTCGATCACGCCATAGCGATCGGCGTCGGTGTCCATGCCCATCCCCAGGTGAGCGCCTGTTTTGGCTACCATATCCTTGAGCGGGTTGTTGAAGGGTTCTTCAGGGTTGGCGTAATCCTGCCCACCCAATTCCGGGTCCACTTCAGCGTGCAATACCGTGTGGCGCACACCAGCCTCACCCAAAAGGCGGGTCAGGTAACCCCGGCCGGCACCGTGCATTTCGTCAACGATCACATGCTTATCGGCAAAGAATGTGCGAATGCGGTCAAAATCGATGGAAACGCGCGCATTACCTTTGCCATTCTGCTTTACCCAATCCGTATAGGCGTTCAGAGGGTCGAAACCATGAACCAAGCCGCGAGAACGTGCCGCTTCCACGTCGGTTGCACCACCAGCCTCGTCGACCATCTGCAATTCATTGATGCGAAAAGCAATATAGTCAGTCACGTTGGTTGGGGCGGGATAACCCAGGCGGGGATTAAATTTGATACCCTGCCATTCAGGTGGGTTGTGGCTGGCAGTGGCGATGATCAGCCCGGCGACTTCTGCTTCCGGTAGTACATCAGTTTCATAAAAAGCCAGGGCAGGGGTGGGCACATCGCGGTCTGCCAGTTCAATCTGAAATCCGTTTGCCAGCGCTGTCTCAGCCACCCAGCATGTGACAACGTCCGAGTTGCGCCGTGTGTCGTGACCCAGCACAACCTTTCTGCCCGCCAGATTTTCTGCTCCGACAAACGCCGGAACGTTATTGTTATTCATGAAATCGCAAATTGCCTGGACGACCTGCCTGGCACGGGTTTCGGTGAAGTCATTCCCCCAGCGCCCGCGTACACCGGACGTACCAAAGCGTAGGTACTTGCGGTCGTAGATCTCGCGTAGCAAGCCTTTGCGACCTGCCAAACCAAGCAGTATGGGGTCAGTCGTGCGCAAGCGCAAGGCGTAAAGCCGTTCAAAAATGTTGCCAATCTGGATGATGCGATACGCCATAAATCGATCCGGATCTACGCGGTCATCGAGTGAATCAAGCAATGGTAAGATCTCAAAATGGATTGCTTCTTTGAGACTGTCAAAAACGGGGTTTGTCAGATAACCGTGTGCAATCGTAATGGCCTTACGGCGCATGTCGCCTGAACTGGGTAGGTAATCAGTGTCTATTTGGGCGCGAAAGGCTTTTCCCGCCTCGTCTTTGGGCTGGTAAAACTCAAAACGTCCTTGTGTGCCGCTTGCAGCAACCGTCAGCAAGAGACTTAAAATTCTTGACGAGGTCACCAGCTCTTCGCCCACCTGAGCTTGAAATTGCTCGAGCCAAGCGGACACCTCATCCAGGAACGCGTTCATCTCCCCGATGGCGGGCTGCCACGTTTCCGGCTTGTCTGCTGAGAAAAGTGCCCGATTCAGACGATTAAATGTACCAGGGAGGTCTGTCGCAAAAGTGGAATCAAAGAATGTGCGAATCATTGAGGCTCCTAAATTTAGTTGTGCTCAGGCCGTGGCATTAAACCGCCATCTGCCACGTTGAGGACTTCTATTTTTGCCCCGAGAGCGGCATTGGTTTCACGTTGAATGATGTCACAGATCTCCCAGGCTAGCACGGCAACCTCTGCTGGTTTGTGGCGGGTGTCGGTCTCCAGCATCAGGCGGAATTTGTACTCTGTACCGGAATAGCGCGCATTTTTGCGCACTAAGCCTGGCAATCGCTGTTCGAGCTGCCCCAAAGCCTGGGAGAGTTCGGTTAAAGTGTCCAGGTCTGGCTTTGCACCGACATAGCACGAAGCAATCACTTGAGGGAACTTGTGAATGTGGTCAAACAATTCGGAGAAGGGACGCTTGGCTTCGGTGATAATTCTCAGCATATCCAGCGTAGTTCGTAGCCCGTCGCCGGTGCGATGGTGTTCATCCAGAAGGATAATATGGCCGGATTGTTCGCCACCAATGCCAATCTTTCCGGCTGAGTCGGGCTGTTCGGTCAAAGCAAGCAGTGCATCTGTGACATATTTATCACCCACTGGGGTTTCGATCAGTTGAAAGCCGCGTTGTTTGGCATAAACCGCCAGAGCGCCATTAGCCATAGTGGTGGTAACCAGCGCGCTGCCTAACAAGCGACCTTGGGCATTGTAATCGTCAGCCAGGATAGCCAACATATGATCACCGTCGGTCAGTCGGCCTTTATCGTCAAACAAAATGACCCGGTCGGCGTCACCATCAAAGGCAATGCCCGCGTCAGCACCATTTGCCCGGATCAACTCGCTGAACTGCGAGGGATCAGAACGTACATATTCAGAACCGGCTTGGTCATTGATGTTCAGCCCATCCGGGTTGACGTTGATGGCAATCACCGTTGCCCCCAGTCGCTCAAACACCCGTGGGGCTACTGAATAATTTGCTCCATTGGCGCAATCAACCAATAACTTAAGTCCACTCAGGTCCAGACCGGGTTGTGCTCCCAGCAAGTCCTGAATATACAGTTCCTCTGCCTCAACCAGGAAAGTTTCAGGGCAAACAGAACCCTCATGCAGGCTGTTGACCGAATCGATCAATTCTTCAATTGCGCCTTCTTCTGTCTCGTTCAACTTCATGCCCGCAGCACTGAAGAACTTGATACCGTTCTCAGCGGATGGGTTGTGCGAAGCTGAAATGACAGCCCCGGCCGTAGCTTCGAGGCGATGGGTCAGGGCAGCGATACCCGGTGTAGGTAAAACACCGAGGTCCTTGACTTTGGCACCAGCAAGGGATAATCCTTTGGCCAGCGCTCGCTGCAGCATCGGCCCCGACTCGCGGGTATCCCGGCCGATCAGAAATACAGGCTTCTTCCTGGCATCATGTCCGAGAACCGTACCAGCTGCCCAGCCAAGGCGTTCCACGAAATCCTCCGACATTGGCGAGATTCCTGCTGTGCCGCGAATACCATCTGTACCAAAATATTTTAGTTTTGCCATGAGGTCTTATGTCCTTGGTTGGGTTTATTCAATTTCAAGGTCAGCGACCACTGGGAGGTGGTCAGAGACCCGATGGGCAAGTTCATTATCAATAACCCGGCAGGTGTAATTGACCAAGCGATTACTTGGGAAGAAGTAGATATGGTCGAGTCTGCCCGCGTTTACGTGCGTCTCAAGGTCGGGCTTGGGTGACAGTCTGACGAAATTGTTTTCATCTTCCAGCATCCCCTGAAGGCAATACTCATCCGGTTGTGCATTGAAGTCACCCATCAGGATTAGCGGTTTCTTCTCATGGAGGATCCCCTCTTCGATTAACCCCAACACTTTACCAATTTGCTGCTGCCTTGTGGCGCGACCCGCGTCTCTGGCGTCTTGCCAGGCGTTCTCGCCGCGCTCACCAATTATTGTGGTGAGGTGCAAATTGAGTAGGTAGGGGAATGGGGCGACTTTGAGACGGCTCAGGATCACATACCGGGGGTCGGTGTTGCGTGTGCCTTCATACACCAGCGGCTGATAGAGGGGAATGTTGCGCGGGACCCCGATTTTGGTGGAGTCACTCAATCGACTGAAAGGCAACTTTGAGAACAGGGCGTTCCCCTTCGACCAGTCCCACCAATCGTTGAAGATCGCCTTGATCATCAGATCTTTTTTGATCTGAATATGTTTCTTGATCGAGAGTGTCTCTCCGTAATAGGCTTGATCGAACCTGTTGCCATCACGGATTCTGTGCACCATGCTGTGCATGATGCCGTCCGCATCGATATATTGAGCAATCTCCTGAACCCCTAACACATCAGGTCGAATTTGATCGATCAGTTGGTTAATTGCATCGATTTTTCCAGCAGACGATTCGGGCGAACCGGTAAAACTTTTTACCCCGCCGCCCAGGTTGAGGGTCATGATGCGTAGCGATAATGATGGCATGCCTGAATTATACCAATCCCGTCAGTTTGTGATGGAGCAAGGTTAAGGCGTGTTGAATGTCTGGAAGTAGAAAAAGGGGGTGATTTTTGGGAGAACAGGGAGAAGCCTCTCACCTAAGTTGAAATTGTCAATGTGCTTTGCTATGATTCGATTTGAAAGCGAGCGCAATGATGAGCCAAAACCCAGACCCCATCACCCCCAAGGAACTTTTTCTCTCTCGTCGGCAATTTCTGACGACCGCTGGTTTTGTGGGTGCGGGGGTTCTCTTAGCGTCTTGCGCGCCAGGCGGAGCTGTTCCATCAACTTTTACTGATGCGCAAACCGATTTCGAAAAAGCCACGAATTACAACAATTACTATGAGTTTTCGCTCAGTAAAAATTCGGTTGCCGAACTCTCAAAAGACTTTACTGCCTCGCCCTGGCAGATCGAAGTCACCGGCCTGGTCAATAAACCATTGACTTTGACTATGGAGGACGTCCTGAGTAGCTTCAAACAGGAAGAACGCGTCTATCGCATGCGTTGCGTGGAGGGTTGGTCAATGGTGCTGCCGTGGCAAGGTTTTTCGCTCAACAAATTGCTTAACCTGGTGGAGCCTGCCCCCGAAGCCAAATTCGTTTCCTTTGAATCAGTCTTGCGACCGGAACAAATGCCGGGTCAACAAAGCCTGCCTTATCCATGGCCTTATTTGGAGGGGTTGCGTCTGGATGAGGCCATGCATAACCTGACCATCCTGGCAACTGGCCTCTATGATGAGCCGCTCACTCCACAGAACGGCGCACCGATTCGTTTGGTCGTCCCCTGGAAGTATGGTTTCAAGAGCCTCAAGGCCATCACAAAGATCAAGATACGCGCGGACATGCCCCCAACCTTCTGGTCAAGTATCGGACCGCAAGAATATGGCTTCTATGCCAACGTGAACCCTGATGTCGATCACCCGCGCTGGTCGCAAGCCACCGAGCTGCGCATGGGTGACAGCGAACGCCGCCCTACCCTGATGTTCAACGGCTATAATGAAGTCAGCAGCCTCTACGATGGCATGGACCTCACAAAAAACTATTGAGTTAGTCTTAAATTCGGAATAATTTAAGGTTTTGCCGGAGGAACCGGGCAGCTACCATTGCCACCATCCGTGGAAGGTTCGATCTGGTCATTCTCAAACTTGTCAATAAAGGCTTTGACCGCGTCAGAGTCATAGGTATAGACGTATGACTCGCCATTCATGTTGGCAATGTTTTCATAGGCTGGTATTAGCATGCCATCCGGGTTGTTCTTTTCATTCCAGATCGACATGGAGACAAATTGTAGGTTCTCACTCGTCAGCTTTGGCAACAAGCAGGCCAGATCCGAAATTTGCGCTGGGGTGAGGTCGGTCTGAGTGTTCTCAATGAGCGATCCAACCATTTTTGGGATTGTCCCGATAATGGAAGGTTGACTAAGTTGATCTTTCAAAGCGCAAATCAATAAAGTTTGGTTGTCTGTGCGTGCTTTCTCACCGATGCGCGCGCGAATGCGCACAAAGCTGAGCGCGTCCTTTCCGCTCATGTGGTTCCAGCCCTGCTCAAAGTAGCCCTGGCTTTTATCCAGATCGAAACTCTCTTCATCTTGAGGTCGGCCGTCTACAAACTGAGGCAGCCAGATGTCCACCCCCCCCATGGCATCAATCATGTCGATGAACACCTGCATGTTCACGATGCCGTAGTGATCAACATAGAGGTCAAAGTTGTTAGCAATGGTTTCTGCCAAAGCACCGGGTCCGTTGCCCGGGCCTTTGTAATAGTTCATGTTCGGGCTGCCGAAGAAGTAGGCCTGGTTGAGTTTGCCCTGCGTCAGCTCGTTGCCGTTCGAGTCGAAGGTGTTGGGCAGTTCCACCAATAAGTCGCGCGGCAGGGTGAGAATGCTCACCTTGGGGGTCACAAAATCGACACGCACGACGCGGATCACATCGGTTACACCATAGCTGTAAGTCTCGTCCATGTCACCCACACCGGCAACCAGGAAGTAAAGCAAGCGCGTTTCTCCGCACACAGGCGCTGGGGTGGCCGTGAGAGTGGGGATGGTGAAGAGGGTCTTGGTCGGCGTGTTAGTCGGCGTTGAGCCTGACGGGGCTGCGGTTGGCGCACTTGTGGGCTTGGGTGGAGCCTTGGTGGATTCTGAGGTGCGCGTTGAGAGCGCCAGTGCCTCGCCCAGCGGCTTGTTCCAGTTGGTAGCAAACACAATGCCCGCGGCAACCAATGCCACCGCGATGACACCGAGAATAATGATGAGAGTCTTCTTTTTCCTGGTCATAAAAATCACTGCCGGGCTTACCTCACCCGAATTTCGATTATATCCCAATTGCTGAGATGAGTTTGATGCGCAGTTGACCAATGTTTGTGATCAAATGAACGATCCTGATAATTAAATGAGCCCAACGCAAACATAAATTACTGACAATACAGCGCCACCACTTCAGACAAAACGAGCGATGTTTTGCCTGTTGACCCAAACACAAATATATTAAGTGGTTTGAATTTAGATTGGCAGAAAATCACTTGTTAACAGCATACTCGTCGGGACCAACATATAATCAAACCAGCCTTGCCCAAAACCAGACAGGGTTGGTGCAGACCAGTTTTAGTCCAGGGAGGAAAGACTTCATTTGGTATACATTTGATCAGATACTCGACAAACCAGTCAACAATTCCGGCACAGCCTGCTTTTGCTATATGGAATCGCTCGCTCCACTTATCGCTGATGCCTTGCATCAGTTCGTCAAACTCTGTTAAATTAGCTGATAGTACCTTTCATTCCACTTGAGTTCCTTCTTAAATTGAACCAGCTCGGTATCCTGGTTGATGATCAACATTTCTATATCAGCAAGCTCTGCAAAATCTGATAAATATTGGGCGGAAAGTGCCTGACTGAAAGCAGTATGATGGGCTCCGCCGGCCAGAATCCAGGCTTTGGCAGCTTCTTTTAGACTTGGCAGAGGCTTCCACATCGCCCTTGCCACAGGCAGAACGGAAAGATCAGCCATAGGGTCGGCTCCTTCCACCTCATTAACGATCATCCTGAAACGATTGCCCATGTCAATGAGAGATACGGCAATTGCTGGTTTCGCTGTAACATTGAATACCAACCGCGCCGGATCTGCCTTGCCGCCAATCCCTAAGGGGTGAATTTCGAGCGAGGGTTTTGCACTGGCAATTGACGGACAGACCTCAAGCATGTGAGCACCAAGGACCATTTGATTTCCCTCCTCCAGATGATAAGTATAATCTTCCATGAATGATGTGCCCCCATCCAAACCTGCATTCATAACCTTCATTGAGCGCAGCAATGCCGCTGTTTTCCAATCCCCTTCTGCTCCAAAGCCGTAACCGTCTGCCATCAAACGCTGCACTGAAAGCCCAGGCAGTTGTTTAAGGCCGGCCAAATCTTCGAAATTTGTCGTAAAGGCTTTGAATCCGCCTTCTTCCAGAAAAGCACGCAAGCCTGCTTCAATCCTTGCGGCTTCTCTTAACTCCGAATTTCGCGCTGCTCCTGGCAATAACTCGCTTTGCACCCGGTACTCTTCGCAGTACTGCTCGATCAAGCCATCCACTTCAACATCCCGGACTTGATCAACGTATTTGACCAATTCACCGATGCCATATCCGTTGACGGAATAACCAAATTGAATCTGTGCGGAGACTTTGTTGCCCTCAGTGACTGCAACATTCCGCATATTATCGCCAAAACGAGCAACCTTCAGGTCTTGAGAGTCATCCCAAGCCAAAGCTGCCCGGGACCAGACCTCCAACTCCTTTTGAACCTGGGGGTCCATCCAGTATCCAACGATCACTTTACGTTTGAGATGCATGCGTGAGGTAATAAACCCGAATTCGCGGTCCCCATGGGCTGATTGGTTAAGATTCATAAAATCCATATCGATGGTTCCCCAGGGAACATACTGATTGTGTTGGGTATGCAGATGGACAAATGGTTTTTGAAGCGCTTTCAATCCAGCAATCCACATTTGGGCAGGAGAAAAAGTATGCATCCAAAAGATCATCCCAATGCAATCTGAATCGTTATTTGCTTCAAGACAAACTTGCTTGATTTGCTCTGAGTTTGCCACTGACCGTTTATAGACAATCTTTACTGGAATTTTCCCCGATTGCGATAATCCCGCCACGATTTCTTTTGAATTGTTTTCGACTGTATCGATGGCTTCTTGTCCATATAAAACCTGGCAGCCGGTCACAAACCATAATTCCTTGTTAGATGTTTCTTTCATTTATAAAATCCTCCAAATAAGATTAATGCTGACCATAAACATTAAGATAGCGTTTATTGAGTCTTTGTAGATTTTCAGCAGTGATTTCCTCCGGCTCTCCAAGCTGCAGGGCAAGCCAGACCGTCTTGGCGACGTCCTCCACCATTACCGCAGCTTTTAACGCCGCTTTTCCAGAGGCTCCCACTGTGAAAACCCCGTGATTCTTCAAGAGAACTGCCGGGCTTTTTCCTAAGGTGTCCACGACGACCTTGCCAATCTCTTCTCCGCCAATCAACGCAAAGCCACCGCAGGGGATCGGACCACCAAATTCATCGCCAATGGCAGTTAATACCGCCGGAATGGGTTTGTTCACAGCGGCAAATGCCGTGGCGTAATTGGAATGCGTATGCACCACGCCATTGATATCAGCTCGCTGTCGGTAAATATATAAATGGCTGTAGACATCCGAGGAAGGCTCGGCCTCCCCTTCTATCTGCTTCCCTTCCAAATCCAACACAACCATGCTTTCAGCAGTCAGATCAGGAAATGCCACACCGGAGGGTTTGATGGCAATTAATCCACTTTGCGGATCGCGTATGCTGACATTCCCCGAAGTCCAAGCCACCAATCCATTTTCGGGCAACGCCTGGTTTAGTACCACCAATTCTTCACGGATTTCTTTAAGCCGCATAGGTTATCCCTTTTTCTCTTTCAGCGTTTCAGCTTTGATTGCCTTCAAACGCTTCATGACGTTATTCTCACCGCGCCCGAAATAATCGTGCAGAAGTTTATATTCCTGAAAAAGGCGGTCATAGACTGTCTTATTGTCTATGTCAGGTCGATAATAGTCTTCCTGAAGATGTGCGGCAGCCTTGGCAGCATCAAAAATCGAATCATATCCGCCAGCAGCTTTCCCAGCCGCAACTGCCCCAAACATGGCAGAGCCCAGTGCCGGGGTTTGTTTTGAGGCGCTGACCTTAAAGGGCATTCCCATCACATCGGCATAAATCTGCATCAACAACTTGTTCTTATCCGGCAATCCCCCGCAGGCCACTAATTCCTGAATTGGGACGCCATGCTCCTGAAAATCTTCAACAATCATCCGGGTGCCATAGGCGGTCGCCTCGATGAGTGCACGGTAGATTTCTTCAGGTTTGGTCGCCAGGGTCATTCCTAAAACCATCCCGGTCAGATCCACATCCACCAACACAGATCGATTCCCGTTCCACCAATCCAATGCCACCAACCCTGATTCGCCTACTTTGAGATTGGCAGCTTTTTCCTCCAATAAAGCATGAATGTTCATGTCGCGTCTGCTGGCTTCTTCTTGATAACTTGCCGGGACACAGTTATCAATAAACCAGGCAAAATGATCACCCACACAAGATTGACCGGCTTCATAGCCCACAAAACCGGGAATGATGCCATCTTCCACATAACCGCAGATGCCCGGGACAAGCTGCTCTTCTTTCCCTAAAACCATGTGGCAGGTCGAAGTACCCATGATCATCACCATGCGCCCCGCTTCGGTGACGGTGGCAGCAGGAACAGCCACATGAGCGTCCACATTAGCAATCGCCACCGCTGTGCCAGGTTTCAGACCGGTCCATGCTGCTGCTTGGGGGGTTAGGCTACCTGCTTTCTGACCGACCGGCTGGATCTCGCGGCTCATCTTTTCGTCTACCACATGTTCCATTTTGGGGTGCAATGCTTTGAAAAATTCATCGGAAGGAAAGCCCTTCTTTTTTGACCAAATGGCTTTATACCCGGCTGTGCAGCTGTTGCGAGTTTCAATGCCTGTCAGTTGCCAGACCACCCAATCCGCCGCGTCGATCATGCGATCGGCGGCATC
This sequence comes from Anaerolineaceae bacterium, assembly GCA_049657925.1. Lineage (GTDB taxonomy): Bacteria > Chloroflexota > Anaerolineae > Anaerolineales > Anaerolineaceae > Mesolinea. The sequence continues at coordinate 5,929 of JBASOE010000069.1, read as the reverse complement.
ATAAATTTCAGGGGCTTCATGAACGATCTGCAATACTTTTGAAAAAAACCACTCGGAGGAAATTTTTCCTCCGTATTTTTCCAGCCAAGGTTCGCCCAGATCTCGCGCGGTCTGATTGATTTGATCTGCCTCAGGTTGGGCAGCATGGTGTTTCCATAATTTCACCCAGGCGTGTGGATTGCTACGGTATTTAGGCAGGAAGCACAAAGGGGTGCCATCATTTTTTGCCGGTAGCATGGTGCAGGCAGTGAAGTCAATTCCAACCCCAATCACATCCTTCGGATCAATGCCCGATTGCCTCAGCACTGCGGGGATCGTATTTTGGAAAGTGCGCAGGTAGTCCTGAGGATCTTGCAGAGCCCAATCTGGTTCCAGCCGAAGATTAGATTCAGGTAGGTGTTCGTCTATCACACCATTGGAATAGGGATACACAGCGGTAGCAATCTCGCGTCCATCCGCGGCATTCACTAAAACCGCGCGTCCGGACTCAGTGCCAAAATCAACACCAATTACATATTTTTCCATCATCACTCCTTTGCATCAAGGTTTTTAGTAGTTGCTACCGAGGCAATCAAATACTACCCAAGAGCTCATCTCTTACTTCTCAAGGATTTTCGGACGCTTGATGAATGCATCCCATTCAAAATTTCTCTGGTGCTATTTTTGTACTTCACATTTTTTATTTAGAGTGAAGCGGTAAGTATGTATGTGAATACCGCTTCACTCATTTCTCTGGGTGCTAGATGTTAAAAAACAAACAGTGAGTCTATTTTTTTCAAAATCCAGCTGTTACAAGTTCGTCTTCCAACGCGTTGTGATTTTCGGACCAAGCGAAAGATTCTTTAAACTTATAAGGTGTATCACCTTCATACCAGACTCCACCTGTCCCGCTGAATCCTGGCCACGTCAAGAGCTTGTAGTTCTGTCCCTTGGTGCCCCATTTGCCTTCGTAATGAATCACTATGCCATTAAATCTGTAAGTCGCTTTTTCATAGACCATTGTTCCATTATTAACATACGGAAGTGGTATCCAGGTCGTTTCCATTTTCACATCAGTAGAGACGACCGGTTGTTCGCCGTCTTTACAGTAATAACCAAATCCCCTGTTTTTACCGACCTTAGCTACCATACCCCATTCGCGAGTCCCATCAGGATGCACTCCTGCAAAGCTTAAAGCAGCAAATAACTTTCCCTCAAAAGCTTGCTCAAATTTCATATCATACATTCGGTCCCAAGCACCCACATAACTCACTTTTCTACCTTCATAAGTGCCATGGATAATAGCATGCTGATGGATATAGGGGTGTTCAAGAGGACCATTAGCATTTAGTACCATTGCATAAGGCATATAATCATAGGTCAGGTCCATAAAGTCAGCTTCGACTGCTCTTGCATGCTTGGACGAAAAGCGATAAAGTAGTTGTGGATTCGAGGCACGTTGCTCGTAAGTAAAGGGATCATCGGTGAGTCCTTCAGGATCGCCTTCTATTTGTATGTATTGCACTTGTTTGTCGCTCGGAAAGGGGGTATCAGGGTTGGCATCTGGTTGATTACCGGGGTACATCTCCAGACAATGCTCAAGTCCTGTTGGTTTGCTCGTGGGGGTGTCTCCCATCCGAGAAATACCATAATTCATGCTTAGTCCGTTCGAACCAAACTGCCTCATATGAATATTAAATGGTTCGTCCGAATTTTCCTGTAATAAACCCCAAGTCCACCCAGCCATTAATTTCGCCGGTTTCCCATCCAAAGTGAATCGTGGTGGCGTAAGACTTAAGTCTTCCAGTGATAGTTGCACAGCTTCAATCTCAGGTCTGTTGACAGAATTACTTTTATCTTTCATGATAGAAACTCCTTGTATTAGTTTGATTTGCAGATTCTACGAATATATAGGTTTTATATATTCTTTACACTTCGGGCAGAATCCAGATAAATTGCCAAAATCAGAATCATGCCCTTCAACACAGCTTGCATATATGTGTTTATACTTAATAGCGTCATACCATTTGCCAGCACTGCTAATAACAAAACACCAAACAGGACACCAAGAACATTACCTTTTCCTCCTGACATTGAGATACCACCTAATACAGCGGCTACAATAATATCCATATCACTGCCTGTGCCAACGTTTGGAAGCGCCACGGAAGTCATTGAAAGCAACATAATGGCAGCTATACCTGCTGTGATTCCTGAGATGATATAAGAAAAAATGCGAACCTTAGCAATATTGATGCCGGAATAATAGCTGGCGAGCGGGTTCCCACCCACTACATATACATTACGGCCAAACTGTGTATACTTCATTACTATGGAGATGACAATATAGACCACTGCCGTGATGATAAGCAATACAGGAATGCCAACAACATCACCTTTCCCAATAAATCTCAAAACAGCATTGTCAGTAGAAATATAGGCGCCGTCTGTTAAGATGAAAGCAAGCGCCCTCAAAATCATTTGCATACCCAGTGTAGCGATAAGTGGATTAATTTTTCCATAGGTAACCAAACAACCATTGATGATACCTATCAAGGCACTGGTTGCTATTACTATGAGTAGCACAAGTCCAATATTCATGCCTGAATTCAGCGCGAGTGCAGCTATCATGATATTGAAGGCCATGCTAGATACTTGAGATAGATCTATGCCTCCTTGTACAATAACGACACTAAGGCCTGCTGCCATAACGCCAATATATGAGCAATAAACTAAAATGCTTTTCCAATTAGCTGAGGTCAGAAAATATGGTGATAAAAAGCTAAATACAATTGCCAAAACCACCAATGCAGCAAAAATACTAATCTGCGATGATGAGTGATTAGACCAACTTCTTATCGCACTGATTAAACTACCTTTTTTTTTCATTTTTTCTTCCTTCACATTCACTGACATCATTTCTATTGTCCAATTGCATAACTTACAATTTTTTCCTGCGTTGCTTCGGACCGAGTTAATTCACCGGCTACACGCCCCATATAAACAATTATTATTCTGTCCGCTATGCCCATAATTTCCTGCAGTTCTGAAGAGACAACGACTACAGCACAGCCACCTTCACACAAAGTATCGATTTGTTTATAAATTTCGGTTTTGGCATTAACGTCAATTCCCCTGGTAGGTTCATTGAATATAAATATTCCAGGTGTTTTTGCCATCCATTTAGCAACAATTACCTTCTGCTGATTACCACCTGAGAGTGATTCTGTAAGAGTGTAGACCGAGGGTGTTTTGATATTCAAACGAATAATCCACTCTTCTGCAAACTCTCTTTCTTTTTTAAGATTGAGGAAATTGAACTTTTTAAATTGTTCAAGCGCTATGATAGAAATATTAGTTTTCACATCATGGATGGGTACAATACCTTGGCCTCTTCTATCACTAGGCAGATACGCAATTCCATTTTGGATAGCATTGCGTGGGTTTTTAATGTTGACCTCTTTACCGTTAATGAGGATTTCACCCGCTGTATGTTTTCTAAGACCAAAAAGGCATTCTACGATATCAGTGCAACCAGCCCCCATCAGACCATAAATGCCGACGATCTCTCCTCTTTTGACAGAAAAAGAAATATTCTTAAGAAGATCTACCGTAGAAAGGTCCTTGACCTCCAATGTAGTCTCACCATAGTCCCGCTTCCCTATCGGGTAGAAATCCTTGATTTCCCGTCCTGCAATATGGCGAACAATTTCAGCTTTTGTCATGCTGCCAACTTTGTCCACTCTGACGCAGGTGCCGTCACGCAGGACCTGAATCCGATCAGCTACTTCAAAAATCTCATCCAGTTTATGAGAGATATAAACGATAGATTTGTCTTGTTTTTTTAAATCTTTAATAATCTTGAATAACTGCTGCGTTTCTCTTTCATTCAATGCTGATGTAGGCTCGTCCAGGATAAGTATCTTGAAGTCTTTACTATATGCGCGCGCTATTTCTACCAGTTGTTTTTCCGAAATTGAAAGCGCTTTCACCAACGTAAAAGGATCAACATGGCCTAACCCTACTATTTGTTGAATCTTCCGACTATTTTCCTTCAGTTTATCGTAATCGATCAAGCCATTCTTGCTCTTTTTTGGTAAATTCCCAATAAAAATATTTTCAGCAACAGACAATTCATCAAGGAAGTTCAATTCTTGGTAGATAACAGCAATTCCTAGATCAATAGCACTCAATGGCGTCAACTGTTCTACAGTCTTACCATCAATATTTAGCGTCCCTTCGTCGCTTTGGTAAACTCCGGAAATAATCTTGATCAAAGTTGATTTACCCGCCCCGTTTTCTCCGACAAGAGCCAGTACTTCACCTTTTAACAAGTCAAGGTCAACATGGTCTAACGCGACCACCCCTGGAAATTTCTTAGTGATTCCTTTCATCCGCAATATGTATTCCATGTATTGTATTAACCTCAACTTATCTATTTTTTGAAAATTACAGGCGACGATAAAATCTTTTTTAATTATCGATATTTCTCACTGTATTAGGTAAGCGAACCATCTTTTCAGGGGCGAGCATGTATCGTAAAATACATGCTCGCTCTCATTGTCACTTTATTCTCAATTTCTATTTGAAGAAATCTCTGGTACAGCCTGGGAACATGTCATAGATGTTCTCAGCCGTCGCAAGTTCCATGGATGTGTAGTTATAATGATCGACTTCTTCACCACTAATTACTCGGATAACAATATTAGTGATCGCATCGCCATAGTATTGCACAAATGTATTGACTGATCCTCTAAATGGACTGTTGGTATTGTTGTCAGCGTCTTTGCATAATGACTGCAAGGCCGAGTCAGTGGTGTCACAACCAAACGCCATGACGTGATCTCCACGGCCAAGATTTTGTGCAGCAGTCACAAAAAAAGATGCTGAGGAATCGTCAATGCCAAACATTGCTATTTTCTCAGCATCCGGGTGACTATTAAGCAAATCTGTAGCCTTCTGCATTATTTTCTCACTAGTAAATGAAGAGAAATCTAATTCAAGCAATGCAACTTCAACATCGGAAATGTCTATACTTTCACTCAGCGTCTCAGGAACAATCGTACTGCGCATCATCACTTCATCACCCAATGCTGGGAAGGATACCCGAACGATTAGATCTGGTTTGCCATTCCACTCATCTTTAATCATATCAACGGCTGCCTTAGCCATCGTCTCACCAACACTTTGATTGTCAAAACCAAAAAAATAGTCTGCACCACATTCCATATCAACAGTGAGATAAGGAATGCCAGCTTCCTTGGCTTGAGCTGCAAAAGTCTCACCCAATTCTGGGACAATATTGCCATCGACAATGAAGTCGACTCCCTGCATTATGAACTGATCCATCGCCGCACTCATCTTATCCGGTGCCCGATCTGTTACCGCAACACTCAGTTCAATGCCTTTTTGCTCAGAGTAGTAAACTAAGCTATCTCTCACTGTCTTCCAAAACTGAGAGGCCTCACTCTGGCCCATATAACCGATTTTAATAGGATTTCCGTCATCAGACATCGGTGCTTTTTGTATTTCCTCAACAGGTTCTTCAACTGTGGGCTCTTCAGTTGTAGGCTCCTCAACTACTGTTGGCGTTGTACTGATCTCTGTTGACGGCTCCACTGTTGCTGTTTGCGAACAAGCAGTAAGTCCGAATAACATGGCTATTACCAAAATCATTGACAAAACTTTTCTTCGTTCCATTAGATTGCTCTCCTTTTATTCTTGTATCTTTTTTTGCTGACTTTGATCCGTTAGTTCAATATTGAGATTTGAAATTAAAATTAGCCTTAACAAAATCTTCCTTTGTTTTATGAGTTAGTTATGTGCGGTATAATACCGATATGCGAACAGGATTTTCATAGAAATTGTTTTCGCACTCCTGTCAAAGTGCTTGTATGGAGCCGCAATTCTACAGCAAGCACTTTTAATTCTATGTTTTCTCCTCGTATAA
>JBASOE010000068.1:0-7655 GCA_049657925.1 Anaerolineaceae bacterium | reverse complement strand
TAAATAGGTCTTCCTTTTGAGTTCTTCTTGGGTCATTCTGATTGTCCATTTCATGTAGTTAATTGTCATGCCTTTTAGGACATTTCTAATTTGCTACTTTAGGACATTATCATGTTGCCACTACACCGCCACTTCCGGAAGGCGATTGGTATGGGAATTGCATTATAATCATCCGAAATGGCGACACCCACCATCTTAAACGACCGATATCAATTGCAGCAAACCCTCGGCACGGGCGGTATGGCGTTGGTCTATAAAGCCAAGGACCTGATGCTTGAGCGGAATGTGGCCGTTAAGGTGCTGCGCGAGGATTTTAGCCAGGACGTCGCCTTTCGGGAGCGCTTTCGCCAGGAGGCCCGGGCGGCCGCCAACCTCTCTCACCCCAATATTGTCACGGTGCATGATTTCGGTTTGGACCAGGGACACCTGTTTATTGTCATGGAATACGTTTCAGGGCAGGATCTGAAAACTTACATCAAACAAAAAGAGCGTTTCTCGGTGGCTGAGACTTTGGAACTGATCATCCAGGCTTGCCAGGGCGTGGGTTATGCCCACCGCGCAGGCTTGGTGCATTGTGACATCAAACCGCATAACATGTTGGTGACACCCGAAGGGCGCTTGAAGGTCACCGACTTCGGCATCGCCCGGGCACTCTCGACTATCTCGCCTGAAGAAAGAAGCGATGTCGTATGGGGTTCACCACACTACTTCTCACCCGAACAAGCCGCCGGTTTGCCTCCCTCCCCATCCTCTGATGTGTACTCGCTGGGGGTCATCCTTTACGAAATGCTCACCGGCAGATTGCCATTTGTTTCCTCAAATTCGACTGAACTTGCGCGTATGCATCGCGATGAGACGCCAGTTTCACCCCGTACCTACAACACGTCCATCCCAAGCCAATTAGAGGAGATCATCCTTAAGGTGCTTTCCAAGGAGCCGTCTGCGCGGTATCGCACAGCTGACCAATTGGGGAGGTTGTTGCAAGGTTTGTATCAGACCAACCCATCCCTGAAACGCCCGGTTCCGTTCGTCTACGACACGTTTCAGGCGCTTTCGAACGTCACTGGTCCCCATGTTACCCAAACTGGGCAGCAGGTAATTAAGCCATATCAACCACCTCAGGTGCCGGTGACCGAATCAAAGATCGTTGCCAACCAAGCCTCGGCACCTCTTGAGAAGTCCGAAATCCGGCCAAAAGTGGTCAAGTTGCGCAAGGGTGGTGCTGAACCCAGGCCAAGCGCGCCGAAAACAGAAGCAACAGAAGTCGATTGGAAAACCTGGCTGTTGGGAATCGCGGCTTTTACCAGTCTGTTTGGCTTGATCCCGTTCTGGTTATATGTCTACACCCTGCTCAAACCTTAGAGGCATTGATGAAGCTTGAAATTTCACCTTCGATTTTGTCCGCAGATCTAGCCAATCTGGGTCGGGACGTGTCATTGTGCGAGCAAGGCGGAGCAGACGCCATCCACATTGATGTCATGGATGGACGGTTTGTACCTGCCATTACCTTTGGTCCAGCGATAGTTGCAGCTTGCAGGCGAGTAACCAGTCTGCCGTTGGATGTGCACTTGATGATCGTGGAGCCGGAAAAACACCTCGAGCAATTTGCTAAAGCCGGCGCGAATATCATCACCGTTCACGTTGAAACCTGCCCGCACATTCATGGCACATTGCAGACCATCCGCAGACTTGGCGTAAAAGCTGGAGTAACTTTTAACCCAGGAACGCCTTTGGATGCATTGAGAGAATTGACCGGTTTGGTGGATATGGTTTTGATCATGTCAGTAAACCCGGGGGCAGGCGGTCAGCAGTTTATTGCGCGTAGTCATGATCGAATAAGGGAAGTAAAGCGTATGCTCAATGAAGTGGGTTCGGGAGCGGTTATCCAGGTGGATGGTGGGATGAATGTTGAAACCATCCGGGGAGTTGTGGAAGCGGGAGCGAGCAATATTGTGACTGGATCGGCAGTGTTTAATAACCAGTTAGGTATTCCGGAAACCATCTGGTCCTTAAGACAGGCAGCTGGTTAAATCAAAAAAGTCGCCGTGTGCGACTTTTTGAAAGTTTTAGGGTTAACAATTTAGTTGTATGCTTTGGTCAGGGTCTTGATGCAGCGCGCGCAAAGTAATTTGCGAACTTTCCTGCCACTTTCCATCACGGTGATCCGCTGCAGATTAGGGCGGAACTCGCGGCGGGTAGCGACGAGGGAATGGCTGCGATTGTGACCGAAGGTTGTCGTTTTACCACACTGGTTGCACTTTGCCATCTCGATATCCTTTCAGTAATAATTCCAAAGTGTGGGTAACAATAACCCACGCAGTCGTTTATAATAGCATATCTTTGGCAATCAATCAAGAGCAAACGCAGAGAAGAGAGCAAACAGATGACAAGTCAGGAAAATAAAATTGGTCGGATTTACATTCTGCCGCAAGCCATTAAAACGGTTGCACGAAATGCCGCATTGCAGTCTTATGGCGTGATCAATTTGGCGCCTCGTAATTTTGTCGAAGTGGCAGGTCGTTTCTTGGGACACCATAACGATTATGGTATCAAAGTGACCACAGCATCAGATGGATTGCTGCTCGAGATCGCGCTTATCATCGAATACGGTCTCCGGATTAAATCGGTGACCGATTCTGTCGCTGAAAGTGTCAAATTCAATGTGGAAAAGACCATGGGCGTCCCTGTGCATCGAGTTGATGTTCACGTCCGCGGATTGCGCATAAGCAACGCAGATTAAAGCCGATTTTAGGAGTTCAATGAACGGAAAACCGATCGCCATGCCCAGTGAGGCTCAGCGCCACCAATTGATTAAATCCCCGTTGAATGGTGAAGGCCTATATTTACTGTTTAATGCCGCGCTGGCCTGGCTGATGACTAATCAACAATATGTCAATTCCCTGAATGTTTTCCCAGTTCCCGACGGCGACACTGGCACCAACATGGTATTGACGATGCAAGCTGCAGTGAATGAAGCGGAAAACGTGCAGACAAAGAATGTAGGCGAGATGGGCAAAGCGATTGCCCAAGGCGCATTGATGGGAGCCCGGGGAAATTCAGGTGTCATCCTTTCTCAGATTTGGCGTGGTTTTTCGCGCGCGTTGGATAAAAATGAACGTATGGATGCTGCCCTCTTTCTCAAAGCTTTGCAGGAGGCACGCAATACAGCCTACAAAGGAGTTGTGAGACCAGTTGAGGGCACCATACTGACAGTCATTAAGGACATGACCGCCGCAGCTGAAGAAATGATTGAAGAGAAAACCTTGCTGACTGAAATGTTAGAGAGAGTGGTTAAAGCAGCTGATGAATCAGTCCAGCGCACACCTGAATTGCTGCCGATCCTGAAACAAGCCGGCGTGGTCGACTCGGGCGGTAAAGGCCTTTTCTACATTTTTGAAGGGATGCTCCGATTGATTCAGAACCTACCTCTGGATGTTTCAACCGCAGTTGTTAAGCCCCTGGATCAGGTAAACCTGAGTCATGCCATGGAGCAAGTTGAGGAGGGACAGGATTACGAAGTTGTGATTGACTTTGAACCAAATTCCACTTTCACACTCGAAAATTTCTATGAAGGACTCTCGGAAATTGGGACAAGCGTTCAAGTAGGTGAAGGCGAAGGCATCTATCGTATGCACATTCACACCGCGCTTGTACGTCGATATGACCCGATTGCGTTCACTGAAGGCGTCGGGACTGTCAAGAAGATCATGATGGAAAACCTGCAGGATCAGGTGAATGGCAACAAACCCGCTGAAGAGAAACTGAAACTGAACCCCGTAAATCCGGGCGAGATTGCCGTTGTGGCAGTGTCGCCAGGCAAAGGTCTTTCTACGATTTTTGCCAGTCTGGGTGTTGCGGCTATCGTACAGGGCGGCCAAACCATGAATCCGAGTGTTCAGGATCTGGTGTCAGCCTTCGAGAACCTACCGACAGACAAAGTCATTATTCTGCCAAATAATAAAAACATCTTTCTGGCTGCCCAGAACGCTGCCAAGGTAAGCACAAAGAAAATCGTGATCATCCCAACCCGCAATCCACCACAAGGATTTGCTGCGATGTTGAGATTGATGCCTGAAGGCAGTCTCAAAGAAAATGAAGAAGCAATGAACGAGTCTATCCAGGAAGTTCATACTGGTGAGATCACGACCTCCATTCGCAGCGTCGAAATCGAAGGTGTAGAAGTCGAAAAAGGACAGGTCATTGCCTTGTTTGACGGCAAGTTGGTAGTGGCGGCTCAGTCTGTGGAAGAAGCTTGCGAGCAACTGATGGAAAAAGCCGATGTGGATAATTTTGAACGCATCACCTTCTTCTACGGTGAGGGCATGACACAGGCACGCATGAACCAGTTGGTTGACAGTATTCGGAAGCAACACCCCAATCACGAAATTGAGATCCACGAAGGTGGTCAGCCTCATTATCAATTGATCGTCGCTTTTGAATAATCAGCAGGGAGTAAGATACTCAAGGCCGGGAAACCGGCCTTTTTGTATTTCAGAAGTCATTTTTATAAGGTCGTTCGGCAAAAGAAATCGATGTGTAATGATCAAACTGAGAACCTATTTCGGGTATGATTAACTTTAAGGGTTGATGAGATGATTTCTTTCGTTGATAAATATAAGCGCATCCTGAAATTAGAAGCGTCCCAAGGGTATGAAAACCGGGCTGTGCTGGGTGGGTTGGGTAAATTGGCGGACAGGTTCAGAGCTGATGCGCGAGAGTCTGGTCTGGCTGAATCTCAACTCGCGAACGCTCTCCTATTACTCAAATCCTATGGTGATTTAGAACCTATTTCCCGACGTGAAGCATTGCAAGACCTTGCCAAGTTCATTGGCGCAAAAGAGCTTAGCTTGTTACCAGCAGTTCCAAAGGATCTTAAGACAGCAATCACTCCAAAGGAAGCTGCGCATAGCAAACAGGAAAAACTGATTAGCGAAGCATCAAAGGCTGCAAAACCAAAGGCTGATGACTCCAAACCCGCCGCATCCCAAAAACCACGAAAACCCAAGCCGCAGAGCAATCCGGAAGCGATTGCCAGGCACCTCGCCAGCGATGAGAGCCAGGGGCTGGATGCCCCAGTGGCAGTGATTCGCGGGGTGGGTGAAAGGCAAGCACAAACACTTGAGAAATTAGGCATTCATAAGATCAAGGATTTGCTCTACCACTTCCCCCGTCGATACGACGACTACTCGAAACTTAAATCAATTTCGAGCCTGCGTCACGGGGAGGAAGTCACGGTGGCTGCGTACGTAGTTGAAAGTCGCCTGGTGCCAACCAAACGAGGCCGAAAGATTATCGAAGCCATCGTCTCTGATACCACTGGATTCTTGAGGCTGCTGTGGTTCAACCAGGAATTCCAGCTGCGTTATCTTAAGAAAGACCTGTTACTCTCGATCTCTGGAAAAATCGAAGCCTATATGGGTCGACCGGTCATGTTTCATCCGGATTATGAGGCTATTGACAAGCAACAGCTCAATACTAATCGTATCGTTCCGGTATATCCACTGACGGCACTGGTGACCCAGCGTTGGCTCAGAAAGACCATTTTCAACACGCTTGATTATTGGACTCCGCGGGTGACTGAATTCTTACCTGAGGCTGTTCTGACCCAAGCCGATCTGATTGGTCTTCAGGAAGGATTGCGCCAGATCCACTTTCCAGACTCGTTTGAAGCGCTCAAGGGGGCGCAACAACGTTTTGCGTTTGATGAACTTTTCATGCTGCAGCTTGGCATCATCAATCAGAAACGTCAATGGCAGGTACTGGAAGGCACGCCTTACCCGGTTTCGGATGCCTGGGTTGAGCAACGCCGCAAAGCACTGCCTTACGAGCTCACCCATGCTCAAAGCCGCACTCTGGATGAGATGCGCGCTGATATTGGGAGTGTCCACCCTATGAATCGCTTGCTGCAAGGTGATGTTGGTTCTGGGAAGACAGTGGTGGCGATGTTGGGGATGGCAATGGTCATCGAACATGGCGCGCAGGCTGCCTTGATGGCACCGACAGGCATTCTTGCCGAACAGCACTATCGGACGCTGAGCCGTCTGATGGTGGAGCCTGCGAATGGGGTGCCGGCATTTCTGGAACCAGGGCAGGTCAGACTTTTGACCGGTGACACCAGTAAAGCGGATCGCAAGGAGATATTGACGGGATTGCAGTCGGGATATATCCAATGCCTGATCGGCACCCACGCTCTGATCGAGGACCCAGTCGCGTTTTACAATTTGCAGATGGTGGTGGTGGACGAACAACACCGTTTTGGTGTTGAGCAACGTGCCGCCTTGCGTAAAAAAGGTTACAACCCGCACCTGCTGGTGATGACCGCCACGCCGATTCCCCGTTCGCTGCAGTTAACCGTATTTGGCGATCTGGATGTCAGCATTATGGACGAGATGCCCAAGGGGAGATTGCCGATCCAAACAGTCATCGCTCTCCCAAATGAACGCGGCAGTGTGTACGCGCGGGTGCGGAAAGAAGTAGCAAATGGCAACCAGGTATTCATCATTTACCCGCTTGTAGAACAAAGTGAGAGTGAAGAAACCAAAGCGGCCGTGGAAGAACAGCAACGACTACAGGCTGAAATATTTCCTAATTTGCGCGTAGGATTGGTGCATGGACGATTGAAACCCGCGGAAAAGGATGCGGTCATGCTGGGTTTCCGTGAACGGCAATACGATATCCTTGTTTCAACCTCGGTTGTTGAAGTGGGGGTCGACATACCCAACGCCAGTATGATGGTGATCGAAGGGGCGAACCGCTTTGGGTTAGCCCAGTTGCATCAATTCAGAGGTCGGGTTGGGCGTGGCGAGACGCAATCGCTGTGTGTACTCATCCCTGAAACGGACGATGCGGCTGAAAACGAGCGTTTGCTGGTCATGACCCAAACCAACGATGGTTTTGTTTTGGCTGAGAAAGATTTGCAGCAACGCGGACCTGGTGACTTTCTGGGTACCAGACAGGCAGGTTTTACCGACCTGCACATGGCCAACCTGGCGGACATCCAATTAATCGCCAAGGCGAGGCAAATCGCAGAAAATGTGTATGAACGCGACCCTGACCTGTCGCAGCCTGAAAATCGTTTATTGCGACAGGCGGTTTACCAATTTTGGCCAGCTTTAAGTGGCACAGGAGATATGAGCTAATGAGCAAAGTTATTTTTCCCGGTTCGTTCGACCCCGTCCATCTGGGACACGTGGATATTGCCCGCCGCGCAGCCAGTTTGTTTGATGAGGTCGTGATTGCAGTCTATGATAAACCCCTCAAATCGTTACTGTTTTCCCCACGCGAGCGTATCGCGATGGTAAAACAAGCCACCAGAGACATCCCTAATATAACCATCGTCGGATACAACGGATTAACGGTGCAATTTGCCAAACAAGTCGGTGCAATAGCCATTGTAAGGGGCTTGCGGGTATTTTCTGATTTTGAATACGAATTTAGAATGGCGATGGCGAACAAACGTCTCGAACCTGAGATGGAAACAATCGCGTTTGTGACAGACGAACAGAATACTTTTCTGTCCTCCTCCACGGTCAAAGAAATCGCCTCACTCGGTGGGGATGTTTCGACAATGGTGCCAGAAAACGTCCTCAAAGCGCTGCTCAAGAAATACCAGCCAAACGGTTCTGGGGAGGCATGATCTCACCCCAGGTTTTTTG
>JBASOE010000067.1:0-12174 GCA_049657925.1 Anaerolineaceae bacterium | reverse complement strand
CCTCCCACGCCAACAGCCGCGATCACCACTCCGACCCAGGAATTTGATCCAACCAGTGGTCTGCCAATTATTCAGATAACCCCGCTGGTATATCTGATCGAGGAGCCCGACCCGTCTGAGTATGTTGAACCAACCTATGAAGACTTGGTTGAGGACGACCCAGAGCCTGTTTTGCCTGTCAACACTGAACCGCTTGGTGAAAAATGGATTGACGTCAATCTTAGCGAACAGATGTTATATGCCTATGAAGGCAATACGATCGTCGGTGCCTTCCTGGTGTCTACTGGGATGGCCGATACCCCTACCGTGACGGGTCACTATTACGTTTACACGAAAATCCCTTATGCTCGAATGACCGGACCTGGCTATGACCTCTATGATGTACCTTACACGATGTATTTCTATAAAGGTTACGGCATTCACGGCACCTACTGGCATAGCAATTTCGGCACACCGATGAGCCATGGGTGTGTCAATATGGAAACCGGTGAGGCTGGTTGGTTATATGATTGGGCTTTTGTCGGTATCCCAGTTAATGTACATTATTGATGGAAGAAAACAACACTTTTTCACGCAGACATTTTCTGCAATTAATGGGATTAGGCGCTCTTTCAATGGCGCTGCCCCACAATGTCTTCGCTCAGGACGATTTCGTGGGGCAACTTGCAGCCACAAACAAAGTTCTTGGGCGAGTCTGTTTTAATTATTCAATCGTCTTCGCAGAACCGAGTGAACGTGCTAAGATCGCTGAATACCTGAAGTATGACTCATTGGTGCCCTTACCCAAATTAGTAACCAACGAAGACAGCCTGGGAAAAGTAAAACATTGGTGGCAACTTGGAGAAAGTCGTTTTGTGGATGCCGGCTTGATCCAGAGCGTAGAATACCACCCGAATGTCAGCAAGCAGCTGATTCCGGAGGGCGGATGCCTGGGTGAAATTACAGTACCTTTGATTGACGTGTACCTGAAGCCCAATGGTACTAAAAGCAATCGTCGTTACTATTATTCGACGACTCATTGGGTGCTATCACGCGTTTTCGATGATCGCGGCATTGCCTGGTACGAATTGATGGATGATGTAAACATGCTGTCATACTTTGTGCGCGCTTATGCCGTGCGACTGGTTACCAAAGCAGAATTGGAACCAATCTCCCCGGACTTACCGCCCGAGTCAAAACGCATCGAACTTTACCTGGGTGACCAAAGAGCAATTGCCTACGAGAATGATAAACAGGTATTTGAAGCCACAGTCTCTACCGGATTAGCCGAAGGCTCGACACCGCTGGGTACTTATCAGACCAGACGTAAACGCCCCTGCCGGCGAATGGTCAATGAGCCTGACCTCCAGAACCATTACGATCTGCCAGGCGTTCCCTGGGTGAGCTACTTTACGGATGGGGGGGTGGCATTCCATGGCGCTTATTGGCATTCCAACTGGGGGCATCGCATGAGCAATGGTTGCGTAAATATGAAGAGCGAAGAAGCAAAATGGATCTATCGTTGGTGTAATCCTAAGGTACCGTTTGACCAGTACTTTTACGAAGAGCCAAATGGCACTCGTGTCGATGTATTTTTCTAAACACTATATTTATTAATTCAAAATTTACAATAATTTGCTATACTCTCATCTGAGAGAGGAGTTGTGCCTGTGAATAAGGCTGTTTTTCAAGGTTTAGTATTTGATATCGATGACCAACCGCTTGCAGCGGTAACTATCGGCGATGAGGCGTTTTATGTGCTTGATGATGATGGATTCATGCGGCACATACCTGCTTTGGACATTGATCGCCAGGTTTGGGAGAGCATCACATCCCAAATTGCTGGTAATGAGGATCTGTTGAGCCAACAAGCGGCCAAGATGATGGGCCAGGAAGACATCTTCACGGTTGCTGTGATTCGCAACCAGCTTGAGAACAAAGAAAAGCAATTTCTTGATCTGGCAAAAACCGGCATTCCTGAAGATGCACGTGTATATTTGGGGATGATGGGGTTTAAGGCGATCGTTGACCATCACGGTGAAGTGCTTAACATTCTACAACCAGGCGCTACCGGACCAGACGGTGATGATTGAGCGCGTCAGGTAAAATGGAAGGAGGCAACAAATGATGGCTTCTGATTTCATTATTGACGTAAGCGATGAGACCTTCGAGTTCGAAGTGCTCAATTACTCTACCCAAACCCCGGTAGTCATGGACTTTTGGGCAACATGGTCAATCCCGAGTCGTGTGCAATCCCCTTTGCTTGCCAAGTTTGCGCACGAAGCACAGGGACAGTTCAGGCTTGCCAGGGTTAATGTAGATGACCAACCCAAGCTGGCTGAGCGTCTGAATGTGCGTAATTTGCCATCCGTCAAGGCTTTTGTAGGGGGCAGGATGGTCGCGGAGTACACAGGAGTGCTCAACGCCGAACAACTGCACTCTTTTATTAGTCGCCTCCTGCCCAAACAGGGCGACTTGCTGCTCGAGAAAGGCAAAAGTCTGTTGGTGTTGGGCGATTACAGCGGCGCGGAAGATGCGCTCAAGGAATTTCTGTCATTCAATTATCACGAACCGGCTGGATTGATTGCCTTGGCTCGGGTGATGCTCATCCAGGGGAAAGGCCGCGATGCTCAATACTTATTAGCGGGATTCCCGGCCAGCAACGAATTCAACAATGCCCAGACACTCAAGCCTTTAGCTAAAGCACTGGTTTGGTCGGAAGAGGGCGGCGAACCTGGGGGGAGCGCACTGGATGCTTCGTTCAATAATGCTTTACGCATTGCCCGTCGCGGCAATCTCTATGCAGCACTCGATGGACTGCTGGATATCATCAAGTTGGATAAACACTATCGGGATGGCTGGGCGAGAGAGATTTACCTGGCAATTTTGCAGGTGCTTGGGGACGAAAACCCAGAGGTCAGGCAATATCGCGCGGATCTGACCAACGCCTTGTTTTGAATCGAGACTCGACCATAAGAATACGACCTCTTCCAAGGTCGTATTCTTTTAAATTTCCTGAAGATTATTAACAGCGGTGATTAATATATTAGTTGTAGCATTTCATTTTGACAATTGAATAAAAAGAATCTACTGCTGAAAGTTTTCTATTTCATCTGTTAGCACAGCTTGAATTGCATCAATCTGCAACTTGGATACCGCTTCCTCTTTTGCCAGCTCTGGCCAAAGCTTGAGTGATTGAACCACCTGGTCGATATGCTCGCGGGATTTCTTGGTCTTTATTCCCGCAAGGGTGCCAAGACCTATAATGTCCTCTTCGGTAATGTGATCGTATTTTCCATTGATGCTCATTTGATGCTGATCAACCCATCGACTCTGAGGATTAAATGAAAAGGAAAGGTCATAAGCGGGAGATAATCTCCAAGTTCCGGTACGATCCATCAGAAAAGCAACATTCTTAACATGGTCATCGTTGTTTTTTCCTAAAACATTAAAGATCGCACGAATAAAAAACTGCTCCAGATCCTCAAAAGGCAATTCAAGCTGTTTCATAAGCATCAGAGTCTCTTCATAAGAAAACAAGCGGGGTGTATTGTAATCAATGTGTTTAAGAGCCCCTACGGACTGCATATGGATTTTATCTCCCTGGTCATTGCGGTCAAAACGCTTGGTCATAAAATGACTGCGCTCACCTTCTTGGAATAACCGAGTTTCAGAGATCGTGATTCCTGCTTTTCTTGCGAGTTGTGAATAAACATATTCAATCTTGCCGAATCCTTGCGTTTCAGTAATGGATTGATCGACTTTGCTTTTGATCCCATCAAACTTGATAATCCAATGCTCAAAACCCTCCGGATTAGGTACTTGTCCTGATCTGAACTCACCTGTCTTTGGATTCCAATCCAGAATCGCCTTCGCTCTGGCGCCTCCTGCTGAAGTGCCCACGCGAACGAGTGTTGCCAGTGCCTCTCTATCATCCGGCTGGGAGAATGAGACTGAAAGATCTGTTTTTTCGTCGAGGATTTCATTCGTCAGATCGACCAGCATTCCTATATCAATCAGGTCTTCTGACGGGGTCGCGAAAGGAATGACGGGTTCGTACTCCAATGCTCCCATTCCTCGGCTGGCTATGATGCAAAGTCGCTCTACGGAACTGAAGCTTTCCTCCGTTCTGTCTTGTCGGGCTAGCCAGGCATTGATGATTGCAGTGCCAAATTTATCTGGCAGTGAATCTGACAGCATTCCTGGTAATCCTCTAAAAGACTCCCATGCAAGCCCTGGGAATTGATAGGCAGGAACCCGTAGTGGCATCTCTATCGGTGAAGGTTGGATCCCACTTTCTATGAACTCTGGAGAGTATTGGAAGACCCCCAGTTTTCGATCTTCGAGCCATGAAACTGCTCCGATCTCGGTTCCCCATAAGATAACTTTGGCGTCTTGTACAAATTTCACTTTTCATCCCCCCATTTCCAATTGCCGGTTGATGGCTTCTGTTTCTTTTGCCGAGCCCTTACCCTTTCATTGCCCATGTTTTCGACACGGTCCATGGGTCGGATGGATGCGTCTGGAATTAAGAGCATCAGGTTACTTTGCAAGCCTAAACCGCTTAATAATCGCACGAAGGTGTCAGTGGTTACGTTTTTCCCTGCCTCGAACCGAATGATGACACTGCGTGTTATTCCAGTTCGGGCTGCCAGCTGGTTCTGTGTTACATTCAAGGCAAGCCGGTATTCTTTAAATCTCGACCCCAAGCGAGCCAGTGTCTGAAGGCTTGTATGTGTACTCACGGTGAATTCAACCATATTTCTCTTCTCAGGCATCTTTCTAATGTGCTTTATATTATACACTAACGCATCCATACATTCTTAGTGACCTGTATAAGTAACATTAGGACATTGTACAATGCATGATTCAAATTGAGTTTACCTGGGAAAGGACGGCCAGATTAAGGATTAGTTGAGGAGCGCTTATAAACAATATGGAAGCTTTAAGTAGACTTGAATCGCAGTCAACAGGGCACATATATCCCTTGAGGGTCTGGCTCAATCCTTTAGCCCTCTGCAATCGGTTCCTATCAGATCCGTCTCGGATTATGAACATCCGTCATCTGATTTTTGCCAAGATTCAATTTAGTACTGAATTCTATTTCGATGTCTTAGGTATATCTCGAGTCAAAGCCGGAGAGAAGTGTGTAATTGGAATGCCTCGTGATGTCATACTTGTCTGAGAGGAAAGGACGTTCCCCGTGCACTTACAGAATGTATTTGGAATTGTCCATCACTGCCAGTTCATCCTGGGTCATCAGCTCTTTGCCCAGTTTGAAAATTAATTATGAGATGCCATAAGTAAGGTATTTGGCGACTGCAAGTAACAATTTCTGAACCAACACCTGCTGATCAGTAGTGATGTCGAATACCGGGTCATCGTCAAGCATGTCGAGGATGCTCTCGTTAAGGTCGCCTTCGTCAGTTACATCCTGATCAACGTCCTTGTAATACTCATCCTGCAGCTGTTGGGCGCGTTTGGTGGCTTGCCTGAAGAAAGTCAGAAAGCTTTTAATATCCTTAGTATCCATGGCAACCTGTTCGTACAGGGTCTGTAAGGCGAAATCCTGATTGTCCTGTTCGCTCTGGGCAACTTCGATTGTTTCTTTTTTTGCCATTATTGCTCCTTGTGTTGGCTTGTGTATATCTCTATTATAGTCTTTCCGCTCTTGCCTTCATATGTGTGTAAACAAGTGTAATGATCAGAACCACAAGACTGGCGACCACTGTGAAGATAACGGCGGGATATTGGGAATTGAAACCGTCCGGCTCTGCGAGCAGGTGTTTGATCAGAATCCCGATGTATGCCCAGACGATCACCAAACCATATGGGATATCGCGATTTCTATAGGTTGTGAACGCGCCGATCAACAGACCGACCAACAGGGTCGCAACAGTCCAGGCTACTTCTGAAATGCCGAGGAGGTTCAGGTTTGATCCCACCACACTGACCAGCAAAACTGTCGCATTGGCGATGGTGGCAACGGTGATCCAGCCAAAGTAAACGCTGAAGGGCAGACGGATGAAGAGTTTTTCGTTGGTGGTCAGTTTTTCCTTGTTGATGCGGATGTTAATTAGCATCAGACAAACCAATATGACCAGCATGAAAATCATGGACAGCGGAATAATCTTGTAGTGCCAGGAGAATATCCAGCCGATGTTGGCGATGGATGAAATAGCGAACAAAGTGCCAACTTTATCCAATAACTCATTCTTGACTGACTGCTTGTCTTTTTGAAAAAGGCCAAGTTGATAAGCTGTATGACCAGCTAATAGCAGGTAAATGACACCCCAAATGATGAATGTAATCCCAGTAGGGGCAAAGAGATTGGGGTATGAATCCGAGATATCTCCGGTGATCATGCCATTGATCGGCAGCGTGTTAGCAAGACCATTGACGATGACCATACCAAGATACGTGATAAGTACAAAGATGCTGATTTTGTTTGACAGTTTCATATTTTTCTCCATAAATATTCTATTAATGAAATAACCTCTCTGATTTTACATGAACTGCCCGCTAAGAGCAATAGGTTTAGTATAAGATGAGCCAAATACGGTCTGAGGTTTGCAAATCGAGAGAGTTGTGACCTGGAACGGTCACAAGCTTGTTCTAAAACTGCAAGTCATTCTTCATAACAGACAAATTGGTAAAACAGTAGATTGACTTTAATAAAAAACCAGACCTGGGTTTTGTTGCAGGTCTGTTTTTTTTATCTGCTAAGGATCTAAGTGTCGCTATCAGGAAATCACTTGTGCAAATTTGGAGCGGCAATGAAACTCAAACCGCGTTGAGTCAATTGCCAGGCAGTGGTGTTACACGCCCCGACCTTATCCAGATAATTGATCATCAGATGTTCCCAATCTCCGCTGGCAATGACCTCGCTCTTGTCGCGGAAATAATCCAGTAGATCCGATTGGCGTGAACGTGTCGCTTCAACTTCAAGGTCTCCACCCTCGTGCTTGGCGGCAATGTTCGCAACGTGGTCAGCCACCTCCAGAAGTTCAGCGCGGCGATCGTAAGGTTGGATGACGATACTTTTTTGAGGTTCAGTAATGTGGTGTTCAAATCGGATCACTTTTTCAAATCCAAGCTCCTTCCGGAATTCAGCGGTGAGTTCCAAAGTTTTGTTATTAATGGAATTTGACCAATTGAAACCGATCAATGGACTGGTGCCATCATCCCGACTGAAGAGTTTTGCCATCATCATGATCCACAAGGCGTGGTAAGGATTGTCTGAGCCAAAGAATACCGAGATTTTAAATTGAATATCCACTCCCAGTTTATAGAGCATAAAACCAAGCAAAATGGTGCCTGCATTGAAATTGAGCACATGTTGAACGCCATAATTGGTGTAATAGTACAGGAACTCGTCCAACCACATCAAAGCATGATCGTTTGGTTGCCCGATTCCGCCGAAATACCCAGTGATGGTGGCTGGTCCCCCCAGATGTGGGTTGGAACCATCTGTACCCTTGGTGTCCAGCGTTTCAACAAATGAAGCACCAATGATATCCATGGCTGCCACAATTGCTGGAAGGTCACCATCAGCTTCTGATTCTTTCATTTTTCTTACGGCAATAAACCTGCCTGGTACAAGTGTTTGATTGGCAATTGCCTGCTCAGCCATAATCCGAACCCACGGGAAATACTGAAGCGCGGATACTTCCAGCGTTACGGCGTACTCATCTTTAAATTGCATCGATTTGGCTGACTCGCCCAGCACTTTTCGCCGATAATCCGCGATAGAAATAAAGGCACCCTTGTCCCTTTGTTCCTGAAGCCAATGCAAATCCTTAATATAAGCTGGAGATTTTTCCTCAACCAGTTTGAGAAGATTTTCCAGTTTGCGCGATTGCAAGTGTTTTTGATTGATTTCTTGGGGGGTTCCATACTTTGAGACAACATTCAGAAAATCATTCATTACCTGGCTGGTAGGGTCTAACAAAACACGATTAACATCTTCCAGGCGTGATTCTGGAATTTGTAATAGTTCTCGCAAGTTTTCCATTATTTCTCCCTTTATAGCAATCGCATGAGTTCATCAAACTCTTCGTCTGGCATTCCGAACCAGTTCTCAGGAGCGGGGAAGGTTTTGTCTGTTACCTCCTGCACATATCTCTCCAACCCCTCCCGAATCACTGATCCGGCATCCGCAAAGACTTTCGCCATGCGCGGTTTAAACTTGGGGTATAACGCGAAAGCATCGTGATAGATCAGAAGCTGCCCATGTGCGTGCAGTCCGGACCCCAACGACATGATCAGGCAGTTTTTGGCGCGTTCAGTGATAAGCTGGCATAGACGATCCGGCACTAATTCCAGGAGGATCATGTACACTCCGGCTTCTTCTAAAGCGCGCGCGTCATCCACGATTTTTTTAGCAGTGGCTGCGCTTTTTCCCTGCAGACGAAAGCCGCCCAATGAACTGACACTTTGCGGTGTCAGCCCCAAATGACCGACGACCGGGATTCCCGCGTCCACAATACCTCGAATTTGGTCGCACACCGCTTCTCCCCCTTCAAGTTTGACCGAGTCGCATCCTGCTTCTGCCATAAATCTCCCTGCACTGCGGATTGCGGTTTCAACCGAAGGTTGGTAACTCATGTAAGGCATATCACCGATTATCCAGGTATTGGGAGCGCCGCGCCGTACCGCTGCAGAATGACGGATCATATCATCCATGGTAACCGGCAGCGTGCTGTCGTAGCCTAACATGGTCATCCCCAGACTGTCGCCTATCAGGATCATATCCACGCCAGCTTGTTCCTGCAGGTAAGCAGTCGGATAGTCATAACAAGTCAGCCAGGTAATTGGCTTCCCCTCAGATGCCTTTTTAAAAAGACCAGGCAGAGTTAATTTCTTGCGTTGTTCAGTCACTTTTCTCCTTTTGAATGTTTAAAATTTTTCGATTTAGGTTTTGGAAATCAATGAAATTATCCGATGACTCCTTTAAATTTGGTGTTGCTGACAATGTGAGGGACGCTTGGATTTGTTTTTACTGGCATAGGAATGTCCAATCCGCAAAAGTGGTGAGAATTTGCTTCGAATGTGGAAAAACCATCTCCTCTATGTATATCATAAAAAGCCTGATCCACGCTAAATAGATATATGCCAACAATTAATTTGAGAAACAGAGATTAACAACCTTGCGTTCATTGTGGGAACGTCAACAAACTCCTCTTCTGAACGATGATTCAAAGCCCACCCATCGTTTCTGTTCAGCTAAACTGGATTTCGAAATCTCCGCACCTTGTTCACATTTCCAATACCAGTTCAGGAGACTTTTGCGGATATGCAATTCTCTTTAACAAAATTGGCAATGGTTAAAATGGATAGGCTAATCTGAATCTCTTAGTAAAACCTTAAAACTTAAGTAAAGTCTGACAAGAATAACTGGTCACCAATGGAAAAATATCGAAATTGTTTGGAATGAAGCTCGACCACATATTGAGCTTGAGATTTAGGGAAATAAATCGGAACCCATCTTTTTGCCAGCACTTTGTCCACAACAACTAATTCTTTGTCCAGCCACAGCACAGTGAGATCGAAATTCATAAACATCATATGAATAGAGGTGTTTATCTTGGATTCTTTGTTTTCCACCAGGATGATGCCTTCGTCCAAAGGAATCTGCTTGGAAAACATCAACCCTTTCAGTTTACTCATAAAGTTTTCACAATATTTTATTTGAATTTTCGTAAATGGCGAAGCCGGATTAGTAAGAATTCTTGTTTTCAACGTCTGTCCGTTGTGAATCTTTATGATTATTTTTCCCAAAAATTCGCTTTCCTGTCAATTAATAATGTAGCAAATCAAATGACAGTTCGAAACGGGTTAATACCCAGATTAGAAAAACAAAATCTAATCATGAATTCTATTTCTCAAATACGCTCTCCGGAATCTCGATGCCATTGGCAATCATTTTTTGTAAAAATTGTGGGCGAAGTCCAGTTGATTTAAGGTTACCCTTTACAATTCCATTTTGAATGCCAGCGAATTGGAAAACGAAAAGGTCTTGCATGACAATTGTATCGCCTTCCATGCCCTGAACTTCAGAAACCTTTGTAATCTTTCGG
Source organism: Anaerolineaceae bacterium (assembly GCA_049657925.1). Classification (GTDB taxonomy): domain Bacteria; phylum Chloroflexota; class Anaerolineae; order Anaerolineales; family Anaerolineaceae; genus Mesolinea. The sequence goes on along the minus strand of JBASOE010000067.1, from coordinate 2,116 downwards.
GTGCCATCTTTTAAGCGTTCCTGATGAATGATAAGCTCAATGGAAGATGCTACTTGTTCACGTATGGCTTTGAGCGGTAATTCCATACCAGCCATCATTACCATGGTCTCAATTCTGCGTAGCGCATCGCGAGGACTGTTTGCGTGGATAGTGGTCATGGAGCCATCGTGCCCAGTGTTCATTGCCTGAAGCATATCCAGAGCCTCCCCACCGCGGCACTCACCTACAATGATGCGGTCTGGCCTCATCCGTAAGGCATTGATCACCAACTGGCGAATAGTGATCTCACCTTTGCCTTCAATATTGGGTGGACGTTTTTCAAGACGGACCACATGGGGTTGGCGCAACTGCAGCTCAGCTGTATCTTCGATAGTGAGTACACGTTCAGCTTCAGGAATGAATGAAGAAAGCACATTGAGAAATGTTGATTTACCAGTACCTGTACCACCTGAAACCACGATATTAACCCTGGCTTCTACACAGCTCTTAAGGAAGCTTGCAAGAGCAAACGTTAGCGTGCTATTGGCTATTAAATCCTGGATCGTGAAAGGTTTTGTGGCAAACTTACGGATAGTGAGGACTGGACCAACGAGAGAAAGCGGCGGGATGGTGGCGTTGACGCGGTAACCACTTGGCAGTCGGGCATCTACCATAGGAGAGGTTTCGTCTACACGGCGACCAATAGGAGATACTATGCGGTCAATGACGCGCAATAGATGGGCGTCATTTTCAAATCTAACATTGGTTGGTTCAATCAAACCAAAGCGTTCAACATAGACTTTATCGAATCCATTTACCATAATTTCAGTGATATCCGGATCATTTAATAGGGGTTCAATGGGGCCGTATCCGGTGATATCTGCCACGACCCAATCAAGCATCTGGTTCCTGGTCGAGAGGTTATAGAGTAGGTTTTTATCCGCCAAAACCTGATTGAAGATTTCTTCGATGGTGGATCTTAACTTCTGTGGATCTGAAGCACCGTTGAGAGTATGATTGTTATTGTTGTTTAGTAATAACTGTTGAACTCCGTCGCGGACATTATAGAAATCTTGTTCGAGGTCAGAAAATTTTATTTGACTGATTTGCATGGCTGAAGGGGTGTCTTTTTTCAGCGCGGGCCGATTTGTAAACATAGATATCTAACTCCTATTCGCTCAGTAGTATACACCTAAGGAGTTTGATTCTTAATAGACGGAACGCGTAATTCTCTTCCAAAGGATATGATCATATTTCCAGGGAGATTGTTGGCCTTCAAGACGGCATCCAAAGTAGATAAATTTTCACTGGCAAAAAGAGCCAGGCAAACACCAGAGCCTATTTCAATTTCAGAGATAGTATAAACAAACTCAATTTCCCCCAGGAGTTCCTGATACGTGTTAAAAGCAGCACGATAGTCTCCGTTCGCTGCCAACATGTTAGCCTCAGAAAATTTATTGTAGAGAGCCGTACCAGATCCTAATTTATTCTGGATTTGAATGGCATTGAGCGCATATTGATAATATGAAACAGCATTCTTAAAATCATCCAGTTTGCCAATTGAGTCGCCTAAGAGGACTTGTACCTGAAATAACTTCAACAGGTCATTGCCATCCGACCAGGCAAGGATCTCCGCCTGTTCCAGATAGTTGCGGGCATCCATATAAATACCGGCATTGAAGTACTGTTTGCCAAGCGCATAATAGGCTTCGTAGAGCAAGGCGTTTGCCTTGCCACCTGCAAAATTTTTATCTGCGGTAACCACCAACTCTAATTTTGTGACGGCCTGAACCCAGTCCATATCCACAAAGTTTTGGAAGGCGACTTGGTAAACTTCAGCATTTGTTAAATCAGCCTGCAAAGCTGCGTTTTTAGGGTTAAGGCTTAAAGCCTTTCTCATGTAAGAAATGGCTTTACCAATGGAAGAAACGGTCTGGTCTTTGTCTGCCAGATTTGCTTTGGCGAGTTGAGTATATTTTAATTCAAGGAGATTGCTGCTAACTTCCTGCAGGTGTAGTGGCAACATGATAATGTCCTAAAGTAGCAAATTAGAAATGTCCTAAAAGGCATGACAATTAACTACATGAAATGGACAATCAGAATGACCCAAGAAGAACTCAAAAGGAAGACCTATTTA
>JBASOE010000066.1:0-14741 GCA_049657925.1 Anaerolineaceae bacterium | reverse complement strand
TCATGGATGGTGAGAAAGCCGGCGCGTATCTGAGCTTTATCAACGGCAGGAAACTATTAGTCTACAATTCGGCCTGGAACCCCAAATTCTCCCAACTTTCACCAGGCTGGGTACTGCTCGCGTATCTCATTCAATGGGCGATCGAGAATGGCTTCAGCGAAGTGGACATGATGCGCGGCGACGAGAATTATAAATACAAATTTGGAGGTGTGGATCGGCATGTGCTCTCGGTAACGTTAAAGCCAGCCTTCTTTACAACTCTTACGAAAGATTAACACGCCATTCTTGACCTCCATTTTCGCACATGGTAATATTAATAGCAGTCAATTAGCACTCTCACAATGAGAGTGCTAATTTGAGAAAAACCATGACACAAGAACTTACTGAACGCCAGAAACTGTTGCTCACCTTGATGATTCACGAGCATACTCGAACCGCCCAACCGGTGGGTTCCAAGACTATCGTGGATCAATTCGCGCTGACTTTGTCTTCTGCGACCATCCGCAACGATCTGGCAGCGATGACAGAACTCGGATATCTACGGCAGCCACACACCTCCGCTGGGCGTGTACCCACCGAAGAAGGCTATCGATATTTCGTCAGCAACCTTGTTCAGCAGACCAACTTGCCCGCCAATACCCGCAACACCATCAGCCACCAGTTTTATCAGTCTCCGCAAGGACTTGACCAATGGCTGCGTCTGGCTGCTTCAGTACTCGCAAATCAGTCTCAGGCTGCCTCTCTGGTAACCGCCCCGCATACCGCCAAGGTTGCTTTCAAACACATAGAATTGCTCTCTACCCGCTCCACTCAGGTTTTACTTGTTTTGGTACTCGTCGGTGGAGAAATTCGCCAGCGCATCTTGTCGCTGGATGAAGCGATCTCTCAAGAGCATCTCTCTGAACTTGCCGGGCGCATCAACGGACTGTGCCAAAACTGTTCCGCGACTGACCTCAAAGCCAAACGCGAACAACTCAGCCTCTTTGGTATGAGTATGCTCGACGTCATCGTTGAGGAAATGCAGCTCGCTGAGACTTTGGTGACCGGCGAGGTTTACCTGGATGGGCTGACCAATGTATTGGCGGAACCCGAGTTTGCGCAATCTGAACTGGCACGCTCCCCCATGCGTTTGCTTGAAGAACGCCCACTGCTCAATGATCTGATCTCTCGCACCGTCATGACCGAACAGGTCGGCGGCGTGCAGGTGCTGATTGGCGGTGAAGGCACTTGGGATGACTTGAGAGACTGTTCAGTAATTTTGACTCGTTACGGCATTCCAGATCAACTGACCGGCACCATCGGCGTGCTTGGTCCCATGCGCATGCCTTACGGCCACACCATATCAACGGTACGTTTCATGGCCGGGTTGCTCTCGGATCTGGTGTCAGAGCATCTGGTCGAATAAACGGAATGGAGAAGAAGAAAAAGGATGAAAGAACCTAAGAAACACATTGAAGAAGAGCCCCAACCTCCGGAAGATCCGGTTTTGGTCGCGCTTCAAAAAGACGTGGTCGAAGCCAAGCAGAAAGCTGACGAGTACCTCGACAACTTGCAGCGAGAACGCGCCAACTTTGTTAATTACAAACGTCGTATTGAACAGGACAATACCGAAATCTATCAGCGATCCCTGAGCGAACACGTCAAGATTTTCCTGCCTGCAATCGACGATCTCGAACGCTCACTCAAACACCGCCCCGAGGACGATTCAGCTCTGCAATGGATCGAAGGGGTCGACCTCATCCTCAAAAAAATGCTGGCAACGCTTGAGAGCAATGGTATCAAAGCCATCGAAGTCAACCCAGGAGATGCTTTTAACCCCACGATTCACGAAGCGGTCACCCACGAGGAAAACGAAAAGTTCACAGACGGTCAGATCATCGAAGTCGTTCAGACCGGTTACAAAAACAACGATCGAATCATACGCCCTGCACTTGTCAGGGTCGCAAAATAAGGAGAAATTATGTCAAAAATTATTGGTATTGACCTTGGAACCACCAACTCAGTCGCTGCGGTGATGATTGGCGGAGAGCCTGTCGTAATTCCCTCAGCTGAAGGTGAGCGCCTTGTTCCATCAGTCGTGGCGGTCAACAAAAATGGAGAGCGTCTGGTCGGCCGCGTCGCGCGTAACCAGGCTGTTGTCAACCCGGAAAACACCATTTTCTCGATCAAGCGCTTCATGGGTCGCCGCTATGATGACCCCGAAGTGCAGCGCGCTAAAGCCCACATTCCCTACCACCTCTCCAAAGCCCCCAACGGCGATGTGCGGGTTACTTTGGGTGACAAAGACTACACCGCGCCTGAGATTTCGGCGATGATTCTATCCAAGATCAAGCGCGACGCCGAAGCTTACCTTGGTGAACCTGTCACCCAGGCTGTCATCACTGTGCCGGCATATTTCAACGACGCTCAGCGCAATGCCACCAAAGACGCTGGCAAGATCGCCGGTCTCGAAGTACTTCGTATCATCAACGAGCCCACCGCTTCTTCCCTGGCGTACGGTTTGGACAAGCGCAAGAACGAAACCATCGTGGTCTATGACCTCGGCGGCGGCACCTTCGACGTCTCGATCCTCGAGGTGGGTGATGGTGTCTTTCAGGTCAAGTCCACCAGCGGTGATACTTTCCTCGGTGGCGATGACTTCGACCAGCGGATCATCAGCTTTTTAGCCGACGAGTTCAAGCGCGACAACAATATCGATCTGCGCCAGGACCGCCAGGCACTTCAACGTCTCAAGGAAGCTGCCGAAAAGGCCAAGATTGAGCTTTCCACCACCATGCAGGCGCAAATAAACCTGCCCTACATCACCGCAGACGCCAATGGTCCCAAACACCTTGATATCACCCTGACCCGCTCCAAACTCGAGCAGTTGACCGGTGATCTCATTCAAAAAACTCTCGGCCCCATCAAGCAAGCCTTATCCGATGCCAACCTGAAACCAAGCGACATCAATGAAGTTGTGTTGGTAGGCGGCATGATCCGCATGCCAGCAGTGCAAGAAGTCGTGCGCAAAGAATTCTCCCGAGAGCCCAACAAAAGCGTCAATCCCGACGAAGTCGTTGCTATTGGCGCTGCCATCCAGGGTGGCGTATTGGGCGGCGAAGTCAAAGACATTCTGCTGCTCGATGTGACCCCGCTTTCACTTTCCATTGAGACCCTGGGCGGAATCGCCACACCGTTGATTAAACGTAATACAACCATCCCAACCCGCGAAAGCCAGGTGTTCTCCACTGCGTCTGATAGTCAGACTCAGGTAGAGATCCACGTCCTGCAGGGTGAACGCCCCATGGCCGCCGACAATAAATCGCTTGGCAAGTTCAACCTGGATGGCATTCCACCAGCCCCGCGCGGTGTACCCCAGATCGAGGTAACCTTTGACATCAATGCGAATGGCATCCTCGAAGTTACCGCCAAAGACAAAGCCACCGGCCGCAGTCAGAACATCACCATCACCGCTTCCTCCGGTTTGAGCGAAACTGAAGTGGAAAAGATGCGCCGAGAAGCTGAAGTTCATGCCGAGGAGGACAAAAAGCGCCGCGACCTGATCGAAGCACGTAACACCGCCGACAATGCCGCCTACACCTCCGAGAAAACTCTCAAGGACCTGGGCGACAAGGTACCAGCTGATATCAAGTCCAAAGTTGAGGATGGCATCGCCAAGGTGCGTTCCGTACGTGACCAGGACGATCCCGAAGCGATTAACCGCGAAGTCGAAGCCCTCATGCAGGAATTGCAGAAGGTCGGCACCGCCGCTTATCAGCAAACTCAAGCTCAACCCAGTGCTGAACAGGCTGACCCTGGTGCGCAAGATACCACAAGTGGACCACAGGATGACGGTGAAGTCGTCGATGGTGAGTTCAAACAGGCTGAGTAGGCAGTAGCTGCAGTCTAAATTACACAACGCCAGGGTCGCAAAATCGCTGCCCTGGCATTCTTACTAATAGCGCAAGTTCTAAAGTGAGTTTATGGCAAGTAAACGTGATTATTATGAAGTTTTAGGGGTTCCCCGAACCGCCACCGCCGATGAGCTTAAGACTGCTTTTCGCAATCTGGCACGCCAATTCCATCCCGATGTCAACAAATCTCATGACGCTGAAGAGAATTTCAAAGAGATTAACGAAGCCTATAACGTGCTTTCCGATGCAGATAAACGAGCTGCCTACGATCGCTACGGTCATGAAGGGGTTAACACCCAGGGCATGCCTGATTTCTCGAGCATGGACCTCTCGGATATCTTGGAAGGGCTCTTCAATATGGGCGGTTTTGGTGGCTTCGGCGGCTCGCGTACGCGCAGTCGCAACGCCCCCCGCCGTGGTCAGGACATTAGTTCACGCATTCGCCTGAGCTTTGAGGAAGCTGTCTTTGGCACTGAAAAAGAGGTCGAGATCACTCGCGACGAGAAATGCAGCACCTGCAATGGCAGTGGCGCTGAACCCGGCACGCATCCTTCTCCTTGTGCCACCTGTAAAGGCACAGGAGAAGTCAGACAAGTGCATCAGACCTTCCTTGGGTCCATGGTTCAGGTGGTTACTTGCCCTGATTGCCAGGGGCGCGGCGAGATCATCAACTCACCCTGCCATACCTGCCACGGTCGCGGTTTGGAACGCAGAACCATCAAGAAAAAGATTACCGTACCGGCTGGTGTCGATGATGGCAACCAAATGCGCATGATGAACGAAGGCCAACCCGGCGTCAACGGTGGCCCAAATGGCAATTTTTACCTGGAACTGGAGGTTGCCCCTCACAAATTCTTCCGCCGCCGCAACAATGACATCTTGCTGGACCTCGATATCAACATTGCTCAAGCATCGTTGGGGGATGAGATTGAGGTGCCCACCTTACAAGGAACCAAGAAACTGAAGATTCCGGCTGGCACACAACCAGGAAGAGTTTTCAAAATGGCTGGCGAAGGGGTGCCTATCTTACAACGCACCACCCGTGGTGACCAACTCGTCACCGTCAACGTGCAGGTGCCCACTTCCCTGAGCGATGAGCAAAAAGAATTGCTCGATCAATTGGGCAAGACCATGGGCACGGACATCAAAATTCAAGAGCGTAGTTTCTTCGACAAGTTAAAGGATGTGTTAGGTGGATGACCCAAAAGCATGGCTTGAAGCTTCATTGGTATGCAGCGCGGAACTCGCGGAAGCAGTCGCTGAAGTTTTTTCACGCTACGCGCCAGATGGTGTGGTGCTCAATAACGTTACCCGCTTTGACCAGGAAAGTTACGAAGAAAAAGCCACTGGTGATATGCAAGTGGTCGCTTATCTGACTAACGATGACACTGTTGAAGAAAAACGCCACCAACTGGATGAGGCTATCTGGCACATGGGTCAGATTGCGCCTTTATCACCGGTTAGCTACGCGCTGATCATCGACCAGGATTGGATGGCTTTATGGAAACAGCATTACAAACCTCTTGAGATCGGCCAAAGGCTAATCGTTTTACCCGCTTGGGTGGACGAAGCGCTGGCTGGCAACCGTCTGCCATTGCGAATTTCCCCCGATATGGCGTTTGGCACGGGTTCGCACCCCTCCACTCAGCTTTGCCTGGTTGCCCTTGAAAAATATGGTTGTAAAGGTTTGAATGTGCTCGACATCGGCTGCGGCAGCGGCATTCTATCCATTGCTGCGGTGCGGCTTGGCGCTGATCAGGTGCTGGGCGTTGACACCGACGAACTCTCCATTCCAAGCGCTCAAAGAAACGCCGAACTGAATGGCATGGCTAACCGTATCCTTTTTGAAGTGGGAACGCACACTGACATACTTGCCCGTAAAGACGGCCTCAACCAGGCCCCCAGGGTACTGGCGAACATTCTCGCGCCTATTCTGATCAACATGCTGAATAATGGCTTGGCTGATACAGTCGACACCAACGGTTTGCTGATCCTGGGTGGAATTCTGGACGTACAGGCAGAAGCGGTCATCACCGCAGCCTCGGAACACGGTTTGTCTGTGATAGAAGGGCTTCATGACGGTGATTGGGTCGTTCTTATCTTTCGTAGCAAGTAACTTATTACTTAGGCATGAATTATTGAGACAGACCAATTCTTAATCATCAGGTGTTCCAATCTCCTCAACAATAAAACGGACAACATAATCAGGAACCCCAGTTACGATACTTGGAATTTTCAAGTCAATTTCTCCTACCCCATTAAATTCGACAAAGGTAGACCAGCACTCCGGGTTTCCTGAAAGCGCTTCACCTGGAAGACCTCCATTTGAAACATTTCCCATACTTGCTTGTCCGTTGATTTCTATAATATAAAGAAAAATGTCCTTGGGATACAGATCCTTCGGAGCGTTAATAAACATACGGGTAGTTCCGACGACATGTTGAACTGAATTATTAAGTTTGGGTTCACATGCGCTACAACCTGACGCTGCCTGATAACATGCTGCGATTTTATCGGATACTTGTTGGTCCGTCAGTGTTGGAGATTTTTGTGTAGATTCGATAAGTGGAGTTTCGGTAAATGTTGGCGTCCAAGTTGAGTTATATGGTGTAGGTGATGAGAAGGGATTTGTCTTGGATGTCGAGGTTCCAATTACTGTCAAGGTTTGCTCCAGACCATGTGTCACCTTAAACGTTTGGATATTTGGCGCGCATGCGATTAAACCAAAGGAAATCAGAAGACAAACAACGACATTGACTGATTTCTTTTTCATGAGTTTATTGGTAATTGAATAATCTCTCCGTAAGGGAGCTAATTAGTCTGATGACTCTTGAGGCTCGTCGCCTTTGCCCAAGGCTTTCCATTTGTTTTGGTCCGAGCGTAAGCGGTGCTGCAAACCTCCTCGCACCCGCAACGCGTCAAAGCCTTCAGGCTTGATGCTGACCTGTTTTCCCTGCAACAACCCCAATATCCCTTGCTGCCCTTCGCCATCCTGGTCGATATAAGGTTCTGTCAGTGATTTATCTGGGCGCTGGTAATCAGCGGGCTGTTCGTAGGTGGTGATGAAACCCTCAAAATTACGCAAGACTACGGCACTGTCCGATTGCGCGATCAAGTAATTGGGCATCAATGGGATCTTGCCGCCACCGCCAGGCGCGTCGACCACGTAAGTCGGGTTGGCAAAGCCAGAGGTGTGCCCGCGCAGGGCTTCCATGATTTCAAGGCCCTTTGCCACTGGCGTACGGAAGTGGCCAGCGCCATGCACCAGGTCGCACTGGTAGATGTAGTAGGGTCTGACGCGGATGCGCACCAAGTCCCGTACTAATTGTCGCATCAGGTAAGGGTCGTCATTAACCCCCGCCAACAAGACTGACTGGTTGCCCAATGGGATACCAGCACGAGTAAGTTTGTCACATGCCTCAGCCAATTCCTGGGTAATTTCGCTGGGGTGGTTGACGTGAATATTGAGCCACAACGGATGATAGCGTTGCAACAGATTACACAGTTCGTCGGTGACACGCTGGGGCATGAAGACCGGTACGCGTGAACCGATGCGGATGATTTCAATATGCTCAATCTCACGCAGAGAATTCAGGACACGTTCAAGCACCCTTGGCGCCAAAGTCAGCGGGTCCCCCCCAGAAATCAACACGTCGCGCACCTGTGGGGTGTTGCGCAGGTATTCGAGTTGCGCCTCAAAGTCTTCCGCTGAAAAGGATTGGTGCGGATCTCCAACCAGCCTGGCGCGTGTGCAGTACCGGCAGTACGAAGCACAGGTGTTGGTGATCAGCATCAGCACACGGTCTGGGTAACGGTGTACCAGACCCGGCACAGGAGAGTGCATATCCTCAGCAAGTGAGTCTTCCATTTCCCCGGTAAAGGGCTCAAGTTCTGCCGCAGTCGGAATCACCTGTCTGCGGATCGGGTCAAAGGGATTATCAGGGTCAATCAGCGACACGAAATAGGGTGTGATATCCACCCGAAAAAGTCCCGGGGCGTTTAAGGCTTTCTTCTCGCTTTCGGTCAGGGTGAGAATTCTCTCAAAATCATCGATTGTATTCAAACGGTGACCCAGCTGCCATCGCCAGTCGTTCCATTTTTCATCGGGAACGTCTTTGAAGGCGGGTGCGCGCTTTGACACGAAAAGGGTTTTAGGCATTGATCGATCTCCTTAGGGGCATTAGCTGAATTTAATTGTAATCGAATAGTACCAACTGACTAAGAAGAAGTAATGGACTCCCTCCTACCGGTTTCCCAAAATTGCTCGGGCGTTTGGCAAAATCAATGTTCACGGATTTGTAGGTTGTCTTCAGGACGTCGTTCACCACCAATAGTAGTAATGCTGTCGCGGCTGGCAAAGCTGATGCCAAGAAAAAAGGCACCTTCAAATAGCCCACTATAAGCTTGAGTGGAGTTAATCCGCAGAACAAGCAGGAGCACAGCCCTGACCGGCAGTGTTGAGGCAAATAGTCACAACGTCTTTTCAAATCTAATTTGCAGTATCATTATTATTAAGGAATATGCGTTAATTTCACCAACCAGTAAGGTTATTGATGCTCGAAAGCCTCTCTTATAAAACAGAAGATAAGGTCAACCTTGTGTTGATGGATCGCCTCTATAGTCAGAGAGGATTGTGGATTCAGTCCCACGGATGTCAATTAAAAGTCGGGCTTACAGACAAACTTGCCCGCGAGTTGGGTGAGGTTAGTTCAGTTTCTTTGCCCTCAATAGGCGGCAATGCACGTCAAGGCACGAAAACAGTTAAAGTTAGCACACATGGTGAGATAAGAGAATTCGAAAGCCCTCTTTCGGGTCGCGTCAGAGAGGTTAACCCGAAGCTTGACCAGCAGCCAGAACTGCTTGTTCAAGATCCATTTGGCGAAGGCTGGTTGTTCGAAGTGGACCCTTTCGATTGGGAAAGCGATAAGGACGCTCTGCTCAGCCCGCTGGAATTCTACGAGTTGCAGACCGAAGACGAAGCTTAAGTTCTACAATCCACTGAAATTTTCACACTCTAAAAGAAGTGGCTTGGGAAGTACCCGGTTACATTGACTTCATTGCCTTCGATCAGGAAAGCTTTGGGGTCCAGTTCAAAAACCAACTTCCGCAAACGAATCAGCTCATACTTCGAGACAACCGTCATGATCAGGTAACGGGGCTCATCAGTATAGGCTCCTTTGGCGTCCCAATAGCTGGCTCCGCGCACGATTTTCTTTGTAATCAGGTCCAAGACCCCTTTGTCCTGGGATACAATCGTCACTTGCATCTTGAGGTTTTGAAAGTGAACCCGATCGACTGTCGTGACATAGATCAACGTGAAAATGACGGAGTAGATTACCACCTCCATCGGGAGGGCGAATAGGGCGTACACGTAAACCAACAGGCTGATCAACAAGGCTACTCTTCCCACGCTGAAGTCATTGCGCTTTAGGCTAAAGTAAACACCCAAAATGTCTACTCCACCACTGGATCCCCCGCTGCGCAAGCTCAAACCCGCCCCCAAACCGGTCACCAAACCACCGATGATGCAGAGTGTCAGCATATCGGTAATGCCTGGGACGATCAACTTCACTGGGATGAGCTGCATGGCAATTGACATCACGATGATGGTAAGCACGGTTTTTAAGAAGAATTTGCGGTTGATCGTTGTGAACGAGATAATCAAGAGTGGGATGTTCATTGCCAAAAGCAGCAGACCACGTATATCCGCAAGGTCAGGCACGATCACTCTGATCAAGTTCTGAATAATCTGCGCAATACCGGTCATGTTGCCAATGTAGAGACCTATCGGGAAAACGATCAGATTGATTCCGGCCGCATAAATCACCCCACCCAACACACAGAGCAGGTAATCCTTAATATCCCCCCAGGTTTGTGTTTTCTGGATACTTCTCTCGAGTTTCTGGGCTTCTGTGGGCGATTTCTTTTGTCTTTTCATGATGATTCCTGTGTACGAGATTAACGATTATCATACCCCAATTCAGCCGATGGAATCCGTTCGCTCTTTAGGTTTCGGTGAAACCTCAGCAGATTTTTGGCAAGGTAATAATGTTTAGGATAGAATCCCATTGTCAGAAGTAAAGGAGAAATAAATGAGCATTAAACGATTTGAGCAGATCGATTCCACCCCCATCCCTAACGGTAAAGGTGTTACCCGCCGCATGCTGATCAGCCCCGAGGAAGGTCCGCATTTTGCCATGCGCGCCTTTCACATCGAGGCTGGAGGTTTCATGCCTATGCATACCAACCCGGTTGAACACGAGCAATACGTGCTGAGAGGGCGTGCAAATGTCGTGATTGGCGAAGAAACCTCTGAAGTCAGTGAAGGCGCGATCGTCTTTATTCCTGCCAACGTGCCGCATTCGTACACCCCCATTGGCGATGAGGCTTTTGAGTTCCTCTGCCTGGTGCCAAACCTGCCAGACGAGACTATTCTTGTAAAATAGTTCAGACACAAAACAACCCCGGTAGACCGGGGTTGTTAGTACTTATAAGAATTGTTAGATTAATGATTCGTGCGGGTTTTTCTCGTCCAGCTTGGCCAGCAAGTAAGAAGCGACCGCGCCAACCACGAAACAAGCCGCGCAGATCGCAATAGTACTGCCACTAGCTTTCCCGTGAATGACAGCAATTGCAGCTGATGAACCAACGACAATCCCCAGGATCAAATGATACATGACCCCATAAGCCTTGGCAAACATCCAATTGACCGCTTTAGCCAAAAGCAACACGCTGATTAAAACGCCTGCGATCAAGGGTAAGATCACACCCATGTTAAGCGCGGCAATACCATCAGACATCGGTTTATACAGCCCAATATAGATCAGGAAGTTGGATGGGCTCATACCTGGAACAACAACGCCAATGCCTGTCAGCAAACCAGCCAACAGCCAGCTGCCCAGGGTTTGGGGTAGGGTAACGTTAGAGATCGTTTCCATCCAGCGCATCAGGAAGTAGGTGCCGATGGCAAGACCGAATAGAATGATGTAATGGGAGGTTCTGCGGCCATTCTTGCCTGCAGTTTTGAAAAGCGAAGGGAAGGTGCCCGCAATGAAACCCAAAAACAGCCAAATGAAGGGTGCCTTAAAGTTATCGAAAGAGTAAGACACGATCTTCGAAAAAACCACCACCCCAGCAATTCCACCTATCCCAATGGGGATGAAATATAGTAGATTCTTGACGAATTTGTCTTTGATGTTACCTAAAAACCGCATCAGAGGCTCATAGATGCCCAGCACCACTGCCAATATTCCACCCGATAAACCGGGGGTAATGGCACCGAACCCGATCACAAAACCCTTAATGGCTCTGACAATCCAATCCACAAGTGGATTGCCGGCCTTTCGATCCCCAACACCCGTTTCAGCCATTCGATTAGTTTGAAAGTTTTGCATGCTCACCTGTCAGTTTTAGTAATTTTGCCAGTTTTTATCAACACCTGCATAGTATACATCATTGTGATCACCCGATGGAACGTCTCAACTGCAATCGTATGCGTTTCAAAAGTCGATAGTCAAGGAAAAAGAGGAAGTTCCAATACAATTAGTTTTTGGCGAAAAACAAAAGAAAGGAACTTCCAATGACCATAACAGTCAGATTGAGTATAAACGTAGAAGTTGAAAAAGGGGAAGGGAAAAAGATAGAAGCAGAAGTCAGGCCGGAGCATTTTGAGGAAGACATCCGGCAGCTACGCCAAACTTTCACCGAGCTAACGGGGAGGGAGGTGTTGGCAGGGTATGAAGCGCAATTAAAGCAGGGAGAGTACCGAAAATGCCCAAGTATCAGGACAGAAGAACGAACCTATCAGTTTCAAGCCTTCAGCCTGTGCTACCGACGGCGAAGTTACCGGATGCCGGATGGAAGGGAATGCACACCTCTGGATGGGTTATTGGGTTTTGAGAAATATCAGCGCCGCAGTTGGAAAGCCAACGAACAAATCAGTGCCATCGCATCAAGCCTCAGTTATCGTAAAACATCCCAGATCAACACTTACATCAGTAAGGGTACGGTGAGCGCATCAACGGTTTGTCGGTCGATGCGGTTGGTTGGGAAGCGGATAGAAGAGCAGGAAGCCCAGTTCGAAGCCAACGAACCAGGCAAGATCAAAGCATCGATCTTATTTGGTGAAGCCGATGGTATCTGGATACCCCTGCAAAAGGCTGACAAACGCAGCATCGAAGCGCGCATGGCCATTGCCTATACAGACAAACAATATATCTCAGAGGATCGGAGGCGACTTGTGAATAAAATCTGTCTGACTGGGATAGGGATTACCAGCGAGGAGTGGCAGGTGATGATCCGTGAAAAGCTGTATGCCCATTATGATCTTGAGGCAGCCAAGGCGATGATCATTGGCGGTGATGGCAGCGCGTGGGTGAGCCACTCCTTTGACCTGGTAGGCATCAAACAAACCCAACGCGTACTGGATCTTTTTCACGTCAAACAGTCCATCCACAGAGCATTTGGGGGTGTGCTTGACACCAAGCAGGTGATCGAGCAATTGTATAAACATGGCTTTGAGGCAGTTGAAAAAACACTGCTTCTGGCTACAGTCGGGGGAACACCGGCCAGTGTCGAAGCCCAACTTGAATGTCTCCAGTATCTGCGCAATCACAAGGATGAAATCGTGCCTGCCCTTTCTTTAGGCGCAATTGAATCAAACGTGGGTAAACACATTGCTCAGAGAATGAAAACCAGAGGGGTCAGCTGGAGCTTGGCTGGCGCCAAAGCCATGCTGGCTATCCTCGGTCACCAGAACAAATTGTTTGAACACAGCTTCGCCTATCAGAAAGCCAAGTCTGATCAACCAAAAAAGTCAAAAAGAAGAAAACACGTCGACGCGGGGTCTGTCCATTCAGCTAGTTTTCCTGTCCTAAAAACAGGGAAAATCTCTGCGCCTTATGCGCCGCTTTTCAAGGCTATAATCAATGAAAATCTTTCTCTTTCTTCCTAATCAACGAAATTTGAAACAGATACACTGCAATCGATGACTCCCTTTAGAGGCAGTTGAAGATCCTCTTTAACAGCGATTGGCTTTAATAGATACCCAATTGCCCAGCGTTTAGATGCCGTGAACAAGTCACATTTGCCCATCCAATCCGAGTGTACCAGACTGTCTGTTTTATTCCCCAAACAAAACAGCCACCGACCTAACAGTGGCTGTTGTTCTTTCGTGTTCACCTTTCTATCCTACCTGCTTAATCAGGTGATAGGCTCGTTCTTAGGGGCTGGAAGGTGGCAATTTCTCCATCGTAGAACGACATCCATCGCCCACACATAACCATAGAGAAACTAACCGTCTTCTTAAGCATCTGCAAGTAATAATCTACGCCGAAAACTGGGTCAAGTAAGAGAGACATTGAACTTTGATTGGTCGTTATTATCGTTTATAGGACATCCAGTCACTCATACTCTTGAGTGTCTCGTAATTACCCAGCGAACAAGTTGGATATTCTGGATCGCCGTAGTCCACCAACAAGTACTCGATCCCTTGTGAGTCCAACCAGTCTGCGTCACAAAGGCGGTATGGTGGATGGACGGGAATGATGGTACGAGTGAAATGATCACCATACATCCCATATTCATAATAAACGGAATCGGTGGTCGCAACACCCAACCTGCCGTCGAGTGGAATAGTTTGGTCCACCAGGTAAATCATGTCCTTGGTGTGTTGGGATTGGGCGGAGATAGCGTCAAGCCTGAAAAGCTGCCAAAAAGCTCTGTAACCCCAAAAAGACTTCGCAGGATTGCCGTAAATCGACAACAATAGTGTGACCCCGGACAATGTTACTAATGTCCAAATCAACATTTTTGCAAATAACGGTTTCAGATTTTCTAGCATCACAGCTAAACCAAGGCTAAGCATAGCAAACAAAGGAATGAAATAGCGACCATCATAAGGGGTCCAACCCGAGCGCAACAAGGCAAAAGAAATCGGCGCGGTGAACCAGAGTGCACCACCAACGATGAGAAGTGGATGACGCAGTTTGATCGCCTGCACAATCACATATATTGAGACTGCAAAGAAAACAAAAATACCAGTTAAGCCATACCAAGCTGAGTCTTCCGAAAAAGGCACCTGTTTTGTATAACCAAATTCGTGTTCGTTGAGTAAGGCACTGTTTTTTTCAAGTGAAAGACCAGTAATGTTAGTAATCTTTTGTGACAACCAAGCTTTGGCACTCATAAGTCGGGAGAGGATAGGTTCGGGAAATTGTTGCAAATCGACGAGTTGGTAGGTCCAGCGGCCGGTCATCAAAGCAACATGTTCGGGCAAGCCAACGTCGGCTGAAGCTTGAGAAGTCATTTCCAAGGCTTTGGGTCCCAGAGGTGAACCAAAGTGAATCTGGTTGCTAATGAAGACTGGCGAACTAAACAACACAAAAGCAAGTACTAAAGCGCTCGTAACAATTGCCAGATCCCGAATATCTACCTTTTTTAACACAAGCCAACAAATCAAGACACTGAGGCCTAATCCGGGCAAGTAACCGGCAACAGAATAATTTGTCCCAATCGATATTCCCAAGCTGAGACCTGTGAGAATCAAGTAGCTACGATTCTTATTGACTATATGGGAGTAAAAAAAATAAATGGCTGCCAGTAGAAGCAAGGAGCTAACGTGATCATGCCTGGTGGAGGTTAAGTTAAGCTGCACAACTGGGAATGCTGCCCAGGTGAGCGCTGCAATCAATGCAAATACAGGTTTTTTTACCAACGACCGAGCAAGTTGAAAAACCAAAACAATCGAAAGATAACCAGATAAAAAACCTAACATGCCCATTAAGTTTTCCGTGCGCGTAAAAAGCAGCGTCCAGTAACTTACCAGCTCAGCGTTGAAAGGAAAGGTCA
>JBASOE010000065.1:0-41477 GCA_049657925.1 Anaerolineaceae bacterium | reverse complement strand
TCCAGGCGGGCAAATCACAACTCAAAATCGTGGATGTGCCCATCACCACCAACGCGATGAGGCGCGAATCCAGACTACACAAAGGTATTTTCCATTTTATCTACCACCAGGCTGGGGCGATCATCCGCTCGAACGTACTCTATCAACCGTTGCGCACTTTCCTCTCGGTTGGATTTCTGTCGATCATTATCGGCGTCGTCCCGATTGTGCGTTTTCTGTACTTCTACTTTAGCCAAGCCAGTTCTGGTCATCTGCAATCGCTTTCGCTGGGGACGACACTGGTGATCATTGGCATTAGCCTGACGATCATCGGTTTTCTGAGTGATTCCATGCGGGCGAACCGCCAACTCACTGAAGGAACGCTTGTCCATTTACGTGATTCACAAAAAATAGAAGATCCAGAAAACCTGACGCAATTCCTTGGGCAACCAGTCTATACAAAAAAACACCCTCCTAAACCTATCCACAAAGGTTAACGTTTTGGCTTTTTAGTGTGCATGTATAGCACTATGCTATACTTTTAAGACCTGCCCAGTGGCAGAAAATGGATCCTTTTTGGGATGAGGAACCAAACAATCTTGATGGCTGAGTTGGGATTCTAAACTGATGTCTTTTGTCCATTTGCATGTGCACTCCTCTTATTCCGTGCTCGACGGATTTGGCTCGCCATTGGCTTTGGTCAAACGCGCCAAAGAAATGGCCATGCCAGCCATCGCGCTTACCGATCACGGCACAATGTTTGGTACGATGGACTTTTATAAGGCAGCGGTCTCGCAGGGGGTCAAACCCATCATTGGGCTCGAAACCTACCTGGCGCCGCGCTCACGTTTTGATAAAGACGTCCAGCGGGACAAGCGCGCCTATCACCTGATCTTGCTGGCAGAAAATATGCAGGGTTACCAGAACTTGCTCAAGATAGCTTCAGCCAGCCAACTCGAAGGCTTCTATTACCATCCCCGAATTGACAGGGAATACCTGAGTTCGCATAATGAAGGATTGATTGCCACTTCCGCCTGCATCTCAGGCGAGATCTCCCGGGCGCTGCTCGAGAATGATTTCGAGAAGGCTTCTCACACCCTTTCGTGGTATCTGGATGTGTTTGGACGCGATCATTTTTATCTTGAGCTGCAGGATCATGATATGCCTGAGTTGATCAGAGTTAACAAGGGGTTGATTGAGCTTTCACAGAAAACAGGCGCTCAGCTGGTGGCCACCAACGATGTGCATTATGTCAATCGGTCGGATGCCGAGTTGCAGGACATTCTGCTGGCGGTGCAGACCGGAAAACTGCTGAACGACAAAAACCGCATGAGCATGGGGAACGACACTTACTACATGCGCTCACCCGAAGAGATGGCGCGCTTGTTTGGCAACGTGCCTGAGTCGCTCACAAATACATTGGCAATCGCGGAACGTTGCGAGATTGATCTCTCTTTCAAAGGCTACCACCTGCCAAAATTTGAGCTTCCTGATGGTGTTGATTCTTGTCATTACCTACGCAACTTGTGCCAGGAAGGTTTGAAACGCAGGATGACTGATACTGCCGAAACACCAGAGGTGCAGCAGCGTCTGGACTATGAGTTGGGCGTGATCCATGACATGGGTTTTGACGAGTACTTCCTGATTGTCTGGGACCTGTGCCACTTCTCGCGGCAGCATAAAATTTGGTACAACGTCAGGGGCTCCGGTAATGGCTCACTGGTGGCATTCGCGCTGGACATCACCTCCGTTGAGCCGCTTTCCCACAAATTGCTGTTCGAACGCTTCTTAAATCCTGACCGTGTTACCATGCCGGATATTGATCTGGACTTTCAGGATGATCGGCGTGCGGAGGTGATGGAATACTGCAACCAGAAATATGGCGCGGATAAGGTGGCACAGATCATCACTTTTGGCACCATGGCCGCGCGCGGAGCGATCAGAGATGTAGGCAGGGTAATGGACATCCCGCTCTCCGAAGTGGATCGGGTAGCCAAGCTGATTCCGGGCCCTGTGCAAGGCCGACAGTCGCCGATTACTGAAGCGCTCAAGACCACGCCTGAACTGCGGGAGGTTTATGAGTCCTCAGAACAAATGCGGCGGCTGATTGACACGGCTGGACGCATGGAAGGGGCTATTCGCAACATCGGCACACACGCTGCCGGTGTTATCATCAGCGACAAACCGCTGACCGACTACCTGCCCTTGCATCGGCCGACTTCCCAAAGTGAAGACCTGCCCATCAAATCAGTGACACAGTATGAAATGGGCGTGATCAATGACCTGGGCTTACTCAAGGTCGACTTTTTGGGGCTGGTGACGCTGACGATCATGGCCAAAGCCTGTGACTTTATTGAGCAGCGTCACGGCATTAAATTCGATCTGGACGGCATCCCTACGGACGATCCGGAGGTTTATCGATACATCAGCGAAGGGCACACCAGCGGCTTGTTCCAACTGGAAGGCAACGGCATGACCCGCTACATCATGCAAATGCAGCCTACCAATTTAGGGCATGTGATCGCCATGTGTGCGCTCTTCAGGCCGGGACCAATGGAGATTATCCCGGAATTTATCGACAACATGCACGGCCGCAAGCCAGTGACTTATTTACATGAAAAATTAATTCCAATCCTGGAGGACACCTACGGGCATTCGGTCTACCAGGAACAGATTATGATTGCGGCGCGTGAACTGGCCGGCTATACCCCTGGTGAGTCAGACGACCTGCGCTCCGCGATCTCCAAGAAAAAAGAAAAAGAAGTCAAGAAACACCACGAAAAGTTCATAAAGGGAGCGATGGCCAATGGCATCGCAAAAGAAACCGCCGAAGCTATTTTTGCCCATTGGGAAGCTTTCGCGCATTACGGCTTCAACAAGAGCCATGCCACGAACTATGGCATGATTGCGGTCAAGACCGGTTACCTGAAGGTTCACTACCCGGTGGAATATATGACCGCTTTGCTCTCGGCGTGGAAAAACGATACGGATAAATGCGCCGCTTATGTGGCAGAATGCCGCTCAATGGGGCTGGACGTGTTGCCGCCTGATGTCAACAGCAGTGGTTATGACTTTACCATCGAGAATCGTCCCGACGGAAAGGGTGCGATCCGTTTTGGTCTTGGCGCGATCAAGAATGTTGGCCAAAACCCCTCTGAAGTGATTATTGAGTCGCGCCAGGGCAAACCTTTTAAGGACATCAACGACTTTGTGAAACGTGTTGACTTACGGGCCGTCAGTAAGCGCCCCCTGGAGTGCCTTGCAAAAGTCGGTGCTCTGGACAGTTTTGGGCCGAGACACGCAATTTTGCGGGCACTGGATCAGATTGTGAATGTTTCTTCCAGCCACTTCAGAGCTGTCGAGATGGGGCAATTAATGCTCTTTGGTGGGGGATCCGAAGTGACCGGATCGGTTGTGCTTCCTGAGACTGGTATGTTTGACACGCGAGAACAGCTTGAATGGGAAAAAGAATTGCTCGGCTTGTATGTTACAGAAAACCCGGTAAGCGCTTATATGAGCTTGATTGGCAATAAAATCAGTCATCTTTCCAGTGACTTCGAGGAGCTTGAAAGTAACGCCAAGGTCACTGTTGGTGGGGTGGTCAAAAAGGTCAGACAATTGCTCACCAAGACCAATAAGAACATGGGTTTTGTGACTATCGAAGACAGTGTGGGCGATATTGAGTTGGTGGTTTTTCCGTCGGTGTGGGAACGCAGCTCGCCATTAATTGAGACCGGAGCATTGCTGGTCGTCAAAGGCAAGATTGATAAGCGCGAAAACGGTGATTCGGTTCTGGTTGATCAGATTACACGAGAGAATCTGGATAACCCCACAGAACCCAATGAAAACAATCGTAATCGCGGACCTTTCTATGACAAAATTGTAGAGCGTTATTTACCGGACATTTCAGTACTGGCAAAGTTTGCTCCACAAGTCACCCAAAGGTCGACGGTCGTTGGGGAAGCACTTGAAGAACCTTTTAATACCACCGACGCGACCCCGGATGGGGAGATTGTTGAAGAAATTGAATGGGAAGATGAAAGCCTCGTTCAGTTTTCTGATTTGGTGGATTTCACACCTTCACATGATGAGGATTTATTCGAACTTAAAAGCATTTCAGAGCCACCTGTGACGCGCAGCGAGGTGGTTGACTTTCCCATTTCTGTCATTGAAAATGGAAACGGGGCGGACACGGTCGAAGTGCCGACACTTCTGAAGCAAAAAGAGGTTGTGGAACCACCCAAATTGCCTACCCTGTCTGTCACATTGCTTAGCACAGGTGACTCAGAGAAAGATTGGCGACGATTTATCCGTGTGCATGGCTTGTTATGTTCACATCCCGGTGACGCCCGGTTTGTGTTTATTGTTTCCGAGAAAAACGGTCAATATCAGGTCGATTTTCCGAACGATTCCACCGACCTAAGCCAACAAACCATGGAAGAATTGGACAAGTTGGTTGGTCTGGGCAATGTTCAGGTGCTTTCCAGAATGGAGTAAGCCAATGACAAAAAAGATCCGCGTCATGATGGTGGGATTTGGCAATGTCGGCAAGGCATTTGCCAAATTGCTCATGCTTAAGGCAGAGGAACTGGAAACTCGCTATGACCTAAGCGTACTTGTGACCGGAATTATGACTGGTTCGCACGGTTCGGCGATCGATCCGCATGGGTTGGATCTTCAGCAGATGTTAGCTCAGGCAGTAGATGGCTCACTGAGTGATCTGACGTGGATTGGTTTTAGAGGGAATTCGTTTGAATTTATCCAAGCCTGCCCGGCGGACGTCATTGTTGAAACCACACCGGTCAACCCCAGGTCGGGTCAGCCCGCTATTGAGCATCTGAAGGCGGGAATGGCGAAAGGAATGCATGGCATCACCGCTAACAAAGGTCCAGTGGTGTATGGTTACCGGGAATTGACCGAATTGGCCGCTCAACAGGGCAAGCGATTTTTGTTTGAATCCGCGGTCATGGATGGCGCACCCATCTTTTCTTTGTTCAGGCAGCCTTTGGCAGGGGCGAAATTGCTGGGTTTCACCGGCATTCTGAACTCCTGTACTAATCTTTTGTTGGAGCGCATGGAGGCGGGTGAGACCTTGGAAGAAGCTATTGCTTATGGAGCTTCGATCGGTATCACTGAGACGGACCCTTCGAATGACGTGGATGGTTGGGATGCCTCCATCAAGATCGCTGCGTTAGCGACCGTCTTGATGAACCATGTGATGACACCACTTGAGGTTGATCGCACGGGCCTCAGAGGGATCACTCCCGTGATGATAGCTGAAGCAAAAGCCGCTGGGGAGCGTTGGAAGTTAGTTTGCACGGGAGAATTTCGAGAGGGAGAGTTCTTCGCGCAGGTAAAACCGATGCGAGTTGGTGCAAATTCACCGTTTTACACGGTCAGCGGCACCAGCTCGTTCGTCACATTCAGATTGGATGTTTTGCCCGGTTTGGGGATATTGGAGACTGACCCGAGCCCGGAAACGACCGCTTTTGGGTTGCTTTCGGATCTGATTTATGCGTGCGGGGACTGATTGAGCGAACGGGTTTTTATCGGCTTGGGAACGAATCTGGGCGAGAGGTCTGACAATCTTGCCCGAGCCAGAGCGTTGTTAGCGGAGAGGGTGGTTGTAAAGGCCGTTTCCAGCGTCTATGAGACTAAACCCTGGGGATATCTGGATCAGCCTGATTTCTTGAACCAGGTTATTGAGGTTGAGACAGACTTGACCCCCACAAAATTGCTAAATCTACTGAAGCGAGTTGAAAAAAAGATGGGAAGAGAGCGGAACTTCCGGAATGGACCGCGGTTGATTGATCTCGACATCCTATTGTTTGGCGACCGCGTATTGCATACTGCCCGCCTTAATATCCCGCACCCTCAAATCACCGAACGCGCGTTTGTGTTGGTGCCACTCGCCGAGATCGCGCCGGAGATGGTGCATCCTGTCTTGTACAGATCGGTTACCGATTTGTTAACTGAGCTACCCGACCGAGACGAGGTAAAAAAGTGCAAATAGCGCTTGCCTGGTTGGAGGTGCTACTGCCCGGTCTATGTTGGTGGGTGTGGACTGAGCAGGAGGACCGGGATCCGGTCGAGATTATTGCACGAGTCGTAGGTGTGAGCGTCGGCTTTATTGCTGTCGTTGCGCTGTTATTATTCGTGCTTGGACTGCCGGTCGGGTCAAATGAAATCATTGCCTATCTGGCATTACTAAGTTCTTTTTTTCTTTTGGGCTTGATAAAAAGAAAAAAACAGGCAGTTCAACCAAGTTGGCTGGCAGCGTTGTTGTTCATTGGCATCATCCTGGGATGGCGGTTCTGGCAAGCAAGGGAACTCTTGCTGCCCAATTGGGTTGATTCGCTGCATCACTCCTTGATCGTTCGAAAAATGGTTGAAGCCGGTGGTCTGACCGCGACACTCGAGCCATACCTGCCCGGACCGTTCTATTATCACTATGCCTTTCATAGTTTCACGGCCTTGTTCAGTCACTTCAGCGGCATTGACCCGGCTCGATCTGTCTTGATGGTCGGACAGGTTTTGATCGCCGGCATCAGTCTTTCCGCATATTCGCTGACAAAATCTCTGACCAAGGATTGGCGGGCGGCTGCGGCAGCAGCGATATTTGTGACTTTCGTGACCAAAATGCCGGGTTATTACCTCTCGTGGGGGCGCTACACGATGGTTGTGGGTGTGTTGCTGCTCGGCTTGGCCATGGCAGAAGCAATTGATTTGTGGAAAGCAAATCAGGCGTCGAGAGGGATTTTTACGCTTGTAGTGCTTACCGCTGGGACGTTATTGAGCCATTACCTGGCTGCCTTCCTTTTGGGGTTATTTTTGTTACTTCAGGGTTTTCAATGGATTGCTTTGAGCCTAAGACATAAGAAATGGGATTGGCGGCGGATTCTGAATCTGGTTGTGCCAGTATTGGTTGCTACGTTGCTCGTCTTGCCGTGGTACTTGCGCATCTTTGAGTACGCCGGATCCGCGCTGAATTTAAGTTCATTAAGGACGCTTGATAATGTCACAGACTCACAGTGGAGTTATACCGGTTACCTTCTCGGACCGCAAGCAGCTTACCCGATGTTGGCGATGGCTTGCGCCGGGTTAATTATAGCGCTTTTTCAGGAAAAGTTGCGGGTGTTTGGTTTGTGGAGTCTGATCGTTGTTGTGCTTACATTGCCACTGACGTTGCAAATCACACCATTTCGAAGCGATTATTACGCGCTTGTTGTCTTTCTGCCGGCCGGGGTTTTGGCTGGCATGTTATTGTTTTGGCTGAGTGATAACGCAGGAAGGGTGTTTAGACGACCCGTACTCGCGGAGTCCGTTGCTGTGGGGTTGGTGTTTGTTTTCTTGATCGTGGGTGTAGCGACGAATTTTTCAGCTGTCAACTCGGAAACCGTGTTGGTCAATAAGAGCGACGTGAGAGCGCTGGATTGGATTAATGAGCACCTGCCGGAAGATGCGCGCTTCTTTATCAACACAACGCCGTGGGGCTATGGCGTTTCACGCGGGGTGGATGGCGGCGCATGGATATTGCCTTATACTGGCAGATGGTCAATCGTACCAACCATTTTTTATCCGTTTAGCATGGAGACTCAGGCTAAACAATCACTTATGACGTTGGGAGAGCGCGCTGCGAAAATCAGTAGCTGTGATGATCAGTTTTGGGAAATTGTAAGCGAAGCTGAGTTGGGGTATGCTTTTCTTTCGGAGCGGGCAGGCAACTTGCAACCTAAGGCGTTGGAAGGCTGTGTTGGCGCAGAAAGGCTATACCAAGCTGAGGGTGTGTCCGTGTGGCACCTTGATTTGGGTCTGAGAACTGGAAAGTGAGAGAACTTAAAGTATGACCCTTTGGGATGAGATTAGGACAGTAGCTGTTATATTGACAATGTTGCTGTTGCCTGGTTGGGCGCTGCTCAGTTTGGGTCAATACTGGAAGCGCTGGCAACCTTTGCAGCGCTGGTTTTTGGCATTGAGCCTGGGCATTGCGGTTTATCCGGTTATGTTTTATCTGGCAAGAGCGATAGTGCCATCACTGCATATAGGACTCAACAAGTTGATCGTGTTCCTCATCATATGTGCTTTGATCGTGGCGTGGCGCTACCAGCACGACTGGAAAGATCAATTCAAATTAGGCAAACATGCTCCATGGGTGATAGTGGTCCTCGTTGTGACGATGGCCACCCGCTTGATCTTGGCGCATCAATATCCTTATCCTGCTTGGACGGATTCTTTGCATCACTCGATCATTACCAAGTTGGTTATGATCAATGGTCAACTTCCGTATACGATGCTACCGTATGACCCGGGCGGTTTATCGGTATACCATCTGGGCTTGTACTCGCTCACCGGTTCAGCTGGGCTATTAGCAGGCATTGCTCCTCATTCCGCGTTACTATGGTTTTGCCAGGTCATCAATGGATTTGCCGCCATCGGAGTCTTTCTTGTTCTGGATAAGCTTGTCAGCCGCACGGCCGCGATTGCCGGATTGGTGTTTGCTGGATTAATGAGCTTCCAACCCGCCTGGTACTTCAACTGGGGGTGGGACACTCAGCTGGTAGGACAGACACTCTTGTTGCCTGCGGCCTTGGTCTTTTGGGATTTTTTGCAGTCTATTGTGAAACCATCCAGAGAAAAACCCAGTCATGGGTTGTCAGCAATATTTATCGTCGCAATTTTGCTTGCTGGGTGCGCGTTGGTCCATTGGCGGGTAGCAGCTTTTTTGCTTCCCGTGATAATTCTCTTAGCATTATTAGCACTATTTAATAGAGGGCTAAATACTCCCGAACGAAAAAAGATTGTTGGTGCTATCTTAATAACCGGCTTGGTCTCATTTGTTATGATTCTGCCTGCATTTCTCCCAGCTATTAACGACTACTTGAGTCCTCCACTTGCCAACAACACCAATTTTGAACTGCCTGCAACGCCCAGAAAATTAAGTGAAGACCCTTATTTTCGTTTTTCTTGGAAGACCTTCTACGTTCTAGGCGTTAACAAGGAGTTGTCAATCATAGCTTTGTTTGGTTTGATTGTTGGCTTGATAAGCCCTAAGACCAGGTCATTCTCCTTGGTACTCCTTTTCTGGTTGATTGTGCTTGTCATTGAGGGTTACCTATATATATTTAACATTCGCAAACTCGCCTTTATTAACATGACTGGAGTCATGATTGTCGGATACTTGCCGGGAGCGCTCGGGTTCGGATTGTTGGTTGAAAATGTAAACATCGCGTTCGGAAAAGTTTTTGGATCTGTGTCAGAAAATGTGGCGGTGGCAGCTTTGTTGTTTATCGGCGTGGTTTTTGCGCCAGACCGTGTGAAAGGGGTTGAGTCTTATCGCCATTACATGACCCCACAAGATGAAGCAGCGATGGCTTGGATGAAGTCGAACCTGGCTAAAGACGCTGTAATTGGTATCAACACTGAATACTGGACAAAAACAGAGTTTGTTGGAACCGATGCAGGTTTTTGGATACCGTACTATGCTGAGCTTGAAACCAGTACTCGTACAATGGCGTCTGGTAGATCATCTGATTATTATCTGGTCAGGATGCGGACGGATCTAATCATTGACCTGTATTCCGACCCGGGATTGCTCCCAGACCTGTGCGGCCAAGGGGTCGACTATCTGTATTCTGCGAACAAACCACCCTACAATAGACAAGACTTTGATTTTGAAGCGTTAAGTCTTCATACGGGAACATCGCTGGTTTATGATAGGGATGGGGTTCAGATACTGGAAATTTGCAGATAAGGTGTAATCTCGAAATCTATCTTATTTCACATTACAATCGATATAATTGGTTAGTCAATAGAAGGAAAATATAATTTTGAATATATCAATCATTGCTAGCTCTTATCCGAGATTCGATGGTGATGGTACGGCCCCCTTTGTTCGGTCGATTTCGCTTGCCTTGCAAAACTTGGGAAACAATATTGAGGTTGTTGCTCCATATGACCCTGCTGTAAAAGTGATGGACCAAAAAGGCATCAGTGTCAAAAGATTTAAATATGCTCCTCGAAAGAACTGGCATATTATGGGGCATTCGCGATCATTAGAAGGTGATAATAATCTTAAGCTTGGTACATTCTTGCTGATAATTCCATACATTTTTTCGGGTACAGTCGCGCTTTATCGCTCGATTCGAAGACAAAAATCGGCCGTAGTACATGCACATTGGTCATTGCCAAATGGTTTGTGCGCTTTGATTGTTAATAAATTGGCAGGGACTCCTTACATTATCAGTCTGCACGGTTCAGATGTTTATGTCTCAAAGAAAAATGTAATATTCACCAAAATAAATGAAGTGGTCCTAAAAGGGGCAAAGGCAATAACTGCTTGCAGCAATGAATTATTTGATTATGCCGACAACCATGGTGGGAAGGGAAGAACACATCTGATAGCATGGGGAGCAGATCCAACGATATTTTTCCCGATAAGTGAAAAAGCGCCAATCCGAAGGGAGATGAACCTGCCGGGAGACGCGCTAATAATTACCAGCCTAGGGAGATTAGTACCGAAGAAAGGCTTTGATGTGTTGGTATCTGCATTCGCTCAAGCACATATGCCAAGCAACACTTACTTGGTGATTGGAGGTTCAGGTCCACAAAAGGAATCACTCGTGGAGCTTAGCCAGAAATTGGGGATTGAGGATCGACTAATTCTTCTTGGAGAGATTAATTGGAACAAAACCTCAGCTTTTCTTGGGGCAAGTGATGTATTTGTGCTTCCTTCAATCAGAGACCCACATGGCAATATAGACGGTCTGCCAACAGTTTTGTTAGAGGCGATGGCTTGTGGATTGCCTTGTATAGCCAGCAACATAGGTGGAGTGAATCTTGTCCTAGATCAGGAATGTAACGGTTTGCTATGCGATCCATCATCTGTTCTTGAGTTTTCCGAATCGCTTATGAGATTGATCTCGGTTAGCGAATTACGCGATAAATTTGGAAAAGCAGCGAGGGCTAGTGTGGTAGATCATTTCAATTGGGATCAGGTGGGTAGACAAATATTACTGCTATGTTGAGGAAATATTACTTAAAATAATCCAACGGTACTATTGTAAATAAGCTTAAGATTGTCTAAAATTGCATAAACAATATAGATGGAGGTCTAAATGAAACGATTACTTACTGTTTTTTTGATTGTTGTAGTAGCGGTTAGTTTCTTAACCACTGATGCAAAAGCCCAATTTGCCACAGGCGCCAGTTGGGTCTCGTCGATCACTTATTACACAACCAGTACCACTGGCGGGAGTTTACGTGTCAATTATTACGACGGGACGACAGTTTACTCGACTACGGATTTCACTTTAGCGCCAAATGCAGCTGGATCTATAAACATCGGGTCAACAAGCGTACCGACTGGTTTCAAAGGTTCTGCTGTCATTAGTTCGAGTGTTCCTGTCTTTTCCACTTATGTACAATTCGCCAGTACCAACTCAAAGGGGTATTCGCGCTCCTTCTATACTGGTTTTACCTCAGACCAGGCAGGTCCAAAATTTTACCTCCCAACTGTAAGGTCAAATGGCATCACAACGAGCACGATTGGGGTGCAAAATGTGGAGAGCTATGACATCACTGCTACCATTCAACTGATACCCAATGTTGGTGCTCCAGTGCCGCCCGTTCCTGTAAATATCCCCCCGAGCGCTTCATACATAGCAGTGTTGGATTCAATTGCGGGCGTAACTAAGCCGTTCGATGGAGCTGCAGTGATTACTGCTACTAAGCTTGGAGATCCCACAACCCCAGCAAATATTGTAGCCTCATCGCAGGAAACGCAGGATCAGGCATACGGAATTTATTCGTATGAAGGAAAGAAAGCGGGGTCAACGGTTGTTTACTTGGCTTCTGCCATGTGTAATTACTTGGGAAAGCAAACTTCATATTATGCAATCCAAAATGTTGGCTCAGTAGACGCCACGGTGCAGGTGGAATATTATAGCGGCGGAGCATCTGAGGGATTAACTCCGGTCAAAACGATTGCCCCTAGCGCAAAACTCTCCATTAATCCTTGCACAGACAGCATGCTTGTTGGAAAAACTGGTTCAGCTGTTGTCCGAAGTACCAATGCACAGCCGTTGTTAGCGATTGGTAAGGTTGCTACAAGTGACGGTTTAGTCACTGCATTTACGGGCGAAGCCAGCGGTTCTCTTACTGTAGTTGCACCGTATATTCGATGGGCTTTTGACAATAATACCGATTACCGTTCTTATATTGCTGTCATGAATGTAGGAACAAGTGCTGCTACGAACATCCAAGCCAAGTATTATGATTCCACTGGTACCTTACGAGCTACGCATGTCATTGCGAGTGTTGGAACTCCATTGAATCCTAATGCCAAAACAAACACTAATCCTTCACTTGCTGGAGCGTTGATCGGTGGAAGTTTTGGTTTTACTGCAGATGGAGGTGCAAACGGAGGTGCAGTTGAAATTACTAGTGATCAACCCATCGTCGTTGTGGTTAGATTAGCCACTACTCCCCTGACAGTTCCGGGTGTAGCGGTCTTTGGTGAAGATTACAACGCTATACCTGCCAATTAAAGCAATGCAAGATTCTACAATTAGGTCTAAGGTTAATCCTTAGACCTAATTGTTGTTAGGAACAATATGATAAGAAGAATACCACTTCTACTAATTATTCTGCTGTTACTTGGATCGTGTATGAGCAGCCCAATCGCGGTAAAGGTATTTCAAGAAAATCCAACTGCGACTGCTGAAATCACAACAACAAAACCACCAATTGCAATTGATAATGGAAAAGGTGCCTTAATTGGACAACTAATCCGCCCAGAGTTCTGGAACGATGTTACATTGTATGCTTATGCAGCGCCGTATCTTGGCGATCCCGAGGGCGAAGGCATATTTATTCTTGATGACAAACTCAATGTTTATTCGAAAATCTTCGTAGATAATACGTTTGAGATTATTGATATTCCGCCTGGCATCTATATTCTTGTGGTTGGACCTGATGTCGAAACCGCAATAGCATATAGAAAAGATGGAATAGCTATAAAGGTATCAGTAGATGAGAACCAGATTTCAGATCTTGGAGTCATCACACTGGAGTAATTGTATCATTCTGTTTTGGATTAATTCTCACCAGAAGCCAAAATATTAGTGCAAACAAAAATTCACCAATAATGCCAAGAAGCCGCATCATGATACTTGTGGCAAGAATTATTGGTGGACTTAGTAAATTTGGCAAAGCTAATAAAAACAATGTCTCGCGTGAACCAATTCCATTTGGGGTTAAAGGATTAATGAAACCTATCAACCATCCAGACGCATAAACTGCGATGAAAGTCAGAAGCGTGCTTGTGGAAAGACTGTTCCAGGCTTGAGTTAGTAGGAAAAAAGCAGTACCTTGCGAAAACCAGGTTGTGAAAAATAGAATAAACAAGTGCAACAATTCCTTTTTGGGGAGTGTCCTTATTTTGTTTATTGCTTGAGGTAATAAACTGATAGCGCTTGTTTTTGGAGAAGAGGATTCACCCTTTGAAGCAAAAATTTTACTAAGAATTACTATTAGTGTCAGGAGAATCAGGCTAATTCCAGTGAACCAAAGCAAAGGAGTCACCTGATCATCTGTAAACGTAAGTTTTCCAAAAACCAAGCCAATTACTATCACTGCGATTCCAGATGAGATCGTCAGAAGTAGTTCAAATCCAACGCCAACCATACTTGTTTCAGGGCTTATTCCAAGATCGTATCCTATTGCAGATCGGAGTAAAACGTACCAAAAACTTCCCGGGACATATCTTCCAAGCGCTGAAGAATAATATAGGTAGATCGATGCAGTAACAGAAATCTTTGAACCTAATAAGTTAAGTATCTTGTACCAGGCAAAACCATGCAAATATAAACTCATCAAAATAACAGGGAAAGCAATTAAAAGGTATATAGGTCTATTAATTTTAGTTATTTCTGTAAAATCCTGGCCGGTATTCTTTAGGTATAAATAGATAAAAATCACTATACTTAAGAAAAAGATAAACTTAACCCTTTTATCTTTTATTAATCTATCCCACGAGAAAAATTTAGTCATTTCGATCTCTGTCAAGAAGATTGCTGACCAATTTGCGTATTGCCAGTACATTCGCTTGTTGTGATTCTATCGATCTCTTTAGATCTGTTTTAATCTCGTTTAAATGAGACATTACATAATCTGCAGACTCTAGTATCGCTTGTGTTGTAACTGTTTCGACTGGAATAGCAAGTCTTACCTGACCAACATATTCAAGAAATTCCCTTCCCTTATTTTGATAATAGATACCAATTATTGGTGTATTAGCGGTCGCAGCCAGCATTGTGGCATGCATCCGCATGCCGATTAGAAATTTCGCGGAACTGAGAAAGTGATGAAAACTCATAAATTCTTGGTCTGGTGAGCAAACAAAAGCCATTTCTGAATGTTGCATCTTCTCAATAATTAGTTTTGCCACATTTTCATCAGCTTGTCCGTGTCCTGGATACATGGATATGAACATCGCTTGTAGTTTGTATTTTTCTATGATCAGATCGCATCCCTTTGAGATTGTCTCAATTAAGTTAATAAACCTTGTGTTTTTAACAGAAATATTTATTGATCTTCGCCATGACACTGGAAACCACGAGGATCGGTAATCAAACCATTGTCTTACTGAAACAATAAAATATAGGCGTTGCTCTTTATCAGAAAACCTCATGTCATCAGGCTCTATTAGTAAGGCAGGGTCAGGGATCAGAATGGGAGTTTTGATTATTCCCAAATCTTCGACAACTTTTTTTGAGAAAGAATCTCTTACAGTGATCACATCAACGTGGTTCAAAGTAACTCTTGCCAACCACATACCAAATCTGCCTGAGATTCTCTCCGCGCCAATACAGAAAGACATAATTTTCTTTTTAAGTAAAATGGCCAACCAGAGGATAAACATTTGGTGGATCAAGAACACTTTGCTCGAAGAATTTTGAAGCAGGTGACCTCCACCCCAAATAATCAAATCGCTTTTTTTGAATGATACTATGATCGACAAAATGTTGTTTCTGTTGACAGCCTCACAATTTGGGAATGCATCCTGTGTCTTTTTACAGTTTCCAGTTAGGATATGAATTGAAGGTTTCACTTCTATGCTCTGAAGCAGTTTTATTGTTCCCATTAAAATTGCTTCATCACCACGATTAACCCAGGAATCGCCACCAAAAATAGTAATAATTGTTGGCTTAGTCACTTGATCACTTTCCCTGTCAGTAATAAATAACCTTCCAGTCCATTTTTATGGTTTGAGTCGTAAGTAGCTATTCGATCAAGAAGGAAGAATGCAAACCTTTTGGAAATTAGGCTTACAAATTTCATTGGTAGATAAAATAGTCGAAAAAGAGGAGCATTCCATTCTTCGATTTGAACTGAGAATTTACCACGGAAAACAGAATTAAGAAGTTCAGAAGAGTATCCCAAGCGATAGATATGTCCCCACTGTTTGCTGATAAAATTTGTCAGAAAGATTGGGAACAATTTGATTCCTGCTGATGGGGTTGATAGGATAAGCTTACCATCTTGGTCTAGAATCCTTGCGAGTGACTCTGCTAATCCGTCTTCGTCCGCAATATGTTCGATGACATCCATAAAAAGTACTAAATTGAACGACTGGCTCGTGAAAGGAAGAGCTTTTGCATCAGCTACCACAAAAGGATGAGATGTAAGTTGATCGGGAATAGTAATATCTACTGCTATTCTAAACGTATCTGGAAAGAGGGATAAGAGGAATCCATCATGGGATCCGACATCCAAGACTCTCTTGGTAGCAAATACTTCATCGACAGTTGAGAGCATCTTCCATCGATAATAGGATCCAATTCTGAGCTTTTTCCAATAATTCCGACGATTAAATCC
The DNA here is from genome assembly GCA_049657925.1 of Anaerolineaceae bacterium. Classification (GTDB taxonomy): domain Bacteria; phylum Chloroflexota; class Anaerolineae; order Anaerolineales; family Anaerolineaceae; genus Mesolinea. Next base: position 25,622 of record JBASOE010000065.1, on the reverse strand, counting down.
ATTTCTTGTATCAGGCATTAAGGTCATATGTTTTAATTGTATATATTGGGTAGCACAACTGAATAAACAACTTGATATCGGTGAAACTCAGTAGAAATTTCTCCATTGGAATCAATTCCTCCAATTCTAAACAGATATCCATCTGATGCAATCACTGTCTCTTCCGAGGTATTCATCGAATTATCTTGGTAAGATTGCAGAATCCATTCATTGTTTTGTGGAAGGAATTGCCAAACTCCTCGTTTTCCAAGCATGAAAATAAAATCCCCTGCGAGTTGAGCTGTGTCTGGTTTAGTGTCTTTGGGTAAAGTAGCAATCTGTCGCCACGATATTAGGGGATCGCCACTTGCCAAAGGTGAATATGTACTCACTTTATCGAAATTCTGTTTTCCATCCGAGCCACCAAATAGAATGAATTTGTCCTTTAATTGAACTATACCCAGTCCCAAGGAGCCTGGTGAATTTAGAGTTGTTTCTTCAAACCACTCATCTGCAATTGGGTCGTAAACATAGACAAACCAAGAAATACGTTGTTCGTTTTGTCCACCAAAAAGGTAAATCTTATTTTCAAAAACTGATAGCCCATAATTATAGATAGGATTTGGAAGTTTTGATCTTTCAGTCCATGTTAGCTTGTCAGGATCAAAAACCTCCAAGACATTTGTGGCTTGACCGTTTGACAGTTTGCCCCCTGGTACATAGATCTTATTACCTATCACCACAGCTTTTGCTAGTGAAACTGGTGTAGGTTTGTCGATAAGAGTTTCCCAATCATCTAATTTTGGATTGTATCTATCCATTTTTGAGGAAGGGCCAGCTTTACTGTCTCCCCCTATGACGTAAATTAAACTATCTACCACTGCTATAGCTGGTTTTAGGTGAATTGTTGGAAGGTTGCTAAGTTTTTGCCACTTGCTTTGAAGGGTTGTCTCTTGGTTTGGTCGATCACGCTGCAGTAATGTAAAAATCGTAATTGTCATCACAAGAATTATTATCAGTAAAATCAATAACGAATAACGATTGCTTTTTTGAAAGTTGCTGAATGCTGGCAGTTTTTCAGGCGTGATTACTTCATCCAAGCTCTTGGGATCTTTGGATAGCCCATTTGTCCTCTCAGGAATGGAGATCAGTCCTTTTTCAATACCGGTAACAGTGGCTTCAGTGCGAGAATTTACCTCAAGTTTCTGGAAAATATTTGCGATGTGAACCTTGACAGTATTTACACTGATAAATAGTTCAGAGGCAATCTCCTTATTACTTTTAGCTTGGGCTACAAGGAGTAAAATCTCAATTTCGCGATCACTAAGCTGCTGGGAATCCATTTGAGAATTGTAAATCAAAAACTTTGTTTGGGCTTTGTTTAGTTAGTGAATATCCAAGGGGATATATGCACCCACGGTCCCGGTTTGAACGCATTCCCGCTGGTGTACTTGTTCGCTCCTTGGCCGCCGTAATAACTGGCTTCGCCGACCATGCGTGGGCGACCGCCTTGGGTGGCAGCGTCCCAGTTGATGGTGACATCTCTGAAAGTGATATCCACGGATTTGCCCCAACAGTAGGTCTTGCAAGTGTTGAGAGTAGTTTTTTGTACAACCATAAAGTGCACATGATGACCGCTGCTATAGCCAGTGTCATCCACTTTGGCGAGCTTCATGCCTTGCCAGACGTACGCTCCACGGGCTTTCAGGGCCTTAGGGATGCTGTTCTGGGCGATGTGCAGGTAAATCTGATAAGTCCAGGGGCTGGTGGAGCGATCCTCAAGGGTGATGCTGTTGGTGCAGGCGCTGTTGCCATTGGCGCAGGTGTCCTTCCAGTGGTAGACGTACCCGCCTTTCGCGGCGAGCAGTTCAAACATGGTGCCGTCGGCGAAGTCAAAGGCGTAGGTGCAATAGCCACTGGTACAGGAGTTATGCCCAATTGACCAAGTCAGGCTCTTGATCTGCCCTGACCGCCACGGCAGTCTGTAACCGCCATAAACGATGCCCTTGGTAATTGCTTTGGGGTCGTCTTCCTCAAAGCGCATGGCAATTTCGGATTCCGAGAAGGCAGAATTCATTAAAAGTCCGTAGAATTCATCTTCGTCTACGGTGTGCAGTTCCCACGTTTCTGTCTCATTGTTGTAAAGGGCGAGAATCACTTGTGGTTCGCTGGCGATGGTTTCCCCAGTTTTCGGGTCTGTTTCAGCCATCCACAACATCGCTTCCTGTTTGTCGTCAGAGAACTCAATATCGTCCAGCATCCAATTTTCGTGGCCGACTTCCAATAGTTTCTTCGGTAGCTGGCTATAAAGCAAGCTTTCGAGTTTGCCACTGCCGGGAGGGGGCGTGGGGTTTGGCAGTGTTTTTGGTGACAGGATACTGCCATTGGTAGCCACTAATACGCCAAATATCAACGCCAGCAGCATGGTCGGGATGAGAAAAAAGTAAGTACCCTTTTTGCGTCTTGGAGCCTGTTCCGTCGATGGTGTATAGGTTTTAGGATGCATAATTCATCACTTTCAATTTTTAATTGATGTCAAAGCCTTCGTTGCAATAAGAGTGCCAAAAAGCTTGTCCAAGTATTGCAACGATTTTCCCGATTGGTGTTGTAAGATTAAGCAGACAATGATGGAACTTAACCCGCCTGCCATGCCGACCAAAGATTTACCAGATCCTGACACGATCGCGGAATATATCTTTGCGGATATTGCTAAAACTCTAAACTTTAGTCCGAATAATTTAATTTTCACTGCTTTGCAACGTTTGACTGCCAAGCCGGCGCGTAAGTTTGCTGAAATTCTGTTGCGTCTGGATCGCTCACTGGCTGAAGGAGACATTCGCAAAAGCAGCAAGTTGGCCTTGGATTACTTTACAAACGGACAGGAATTTTATGGTGAAGAGCGGGTGCCGAAAGAGGGGCCTCTGTTGGTGGTGGCCAACCATGCTGGCGCGGCGGATAGTATTGGCGCGTTTAGTTGTGTGAGCCGCAAGGATAGCAGTGTCGTGGCTGGCAAGCGACCGATGTTGGAAGTGTTGCCACACATTTCCCGTCACCTGATCTTTCTTGAAACAGATCCAGTCGGCCGTATGATTGACATGCATAGGATCATTGGTAAGTTGAAATTAGGGGAAACAGTTATTCTTTTCCCCAGAGGCTTGCTCGAGCCTGACCCTGCCTTGATCCCTGGCACATTGCAGTCCATCAAAGCCTGGTCGAAAAGTGTGGGTGTCTTTTTGGCAAAAGTGCCCGAAACACGCTTGTTGCCGCTGTTGATCAGTCAGACAGTTGCCCCAAAGGCTTGGGAAAGCCTGTTTGTGACCTTGTCGAAGACCCCCAAACGGCGGCATCAGATCGCAATGATCACCCAATTTGCCATGCAGCGACTGCAACACGGTAACCAGTGGAAGGTACCACTCCGCGTGCAAGTCGGCAATGTTTACGAGCCCAGGGAACTCTCCAATTCACTTGACCCTCGTGAGATCAATGAGTCGGTACAAAAGGCCATGTCTGACCTGTTATTGTCGGTATATCCTGCTTCTGCTTAGCAGGTTCTACTCGAGCCACTCAACAATCGTGGCTTCGCCTTGCCCGACTCCAACGCATAAGGTCGCCAAGCCGAAGTAAGGGCGTTTAGTTTGGGGGGCGCGCCGTGCCATTTCGTGTATAAGAGTGGTCAGGATGCGTGCGCCGGAACAGCCAAGGGGGTGGCCAAGAGCAATGGCGCCGCCGTTGACGTTGACAATCTCAGGGTCCAGGTTGAGGGCTTGCATGACTGCCAGCGACTGAACAGCAAAGGCTTCGTTGATCTCAACCAAGCCCAGGTCCTGAGTGGTCAATCCGGACCGCTTAAGGGCTTTTTGGGTGGCGCTGATCGGCCCGAGACCCATCAGGCGAGGTTCAACCCCGGTTGCGGCCGAAGAGACAATGCGTGCCAGAGGTTTATAGCCAAATTTCAGCGCGGTCTCACGTTCCATCACCAGCAAGGCAGCAGCACCATCGTTGAGGCCGGAGGAGTTGCCGGCGGTCACTGATCCACCCGTCTTGAAGGCAGGTTTTAATTTGGAAAGTGACTCGAGGGAAGTATCCCGGCGGGGGCGTTCATCCGTATCAAAGACAATCGGTTCGCCTTTGCGGCGCGGGATGCTCACAGGCAGGATCTCTTCAGCAAAACGGCCGCGATCCTGGGCAGCGATGGAGCGTTGGTGACTGTGAAACGCAAAGGCATCCTGCGCTTCGCGGGTGATGCCGGTTTGTTCGGCGATATTTTCAGCAGTAACGCCCATTGGATCCACGCCAAAGGCAGCTTCCATGCGCGGGTTGACGAACCTCCAACCGAGAGTAGTATCGTAGGCGGTCAGGTTGCCGCTGGCGTTGGTTTTGGCCATCACGTAAGGCGCGCGGCTCATATTCTCCACTCCACCAGCAATGAACACGTCCCCTTCGTTGCTTTTGATCGCTCTTGCGGCCATATTTACCGCCGCCAGACCCGAGGCACATAAGCGATTGACCGTCAGCGCGGGTACTTCAACCGGCAAGCCAGCCAAAAGCGAGGCCATGCGTGCCACATTGCGGTTGTCTTCGCCGGCCTGGTTGGCACAGCCAAAATAGACCTCTTCAATCAGGGTCGGGTAGAGCTGGTTGCGTTCAACAATGGCTTTGATGACCAGCGCGGCCAGATCGTCCGCACGAACCGCGGCTAATGCGCCATTTAAGTTGCCGATGGGGGTGCGAATGGAATCAACAATAACAGCTTCACGCATCTGATCTCCTTAGAAAGCTCTTGAGTGGATTAATTCTAACATCCAATCAACAGGTCAGACTGTTGCTTGCCGCACTGATGTTAACCAAGCTTAAAGAACTCTTAAGGTATACTATTTACAATAATACTGCCGAAACTCACCAAATTGGCAAATAGATTTCCGTGTTCAAAGGAGGAAGTGAATGCCCGCTAAGGGATGGGTAGAAATCAACGAAACATACTGTAAAGCCTGTGAGTTATGCGTGACGGATTGCCCCACGCAAACATTGGCGTTGGATATGAGCCGGCTGAGTGCCAAAGGTTTCCATCCAGCGTTCATGCTCCACCCGGAGAATTGTACTGGGTGCGGCACCTGCGCGACGGTTTGCCCCGACGCAGCCATCACGGTTTATCGTGGTGTTCGCCCGGCTCAAACTGAAAAAGTGGAGGCGTAAATGGCTAAAGAATTGATTAAGGGCAATGTGGCCGTAGCTGAGACTGCCCTGAGGGTTGGTTTGTGGTCCTATTTCGGCTACCCGATTACCCCTCAGACCGAACTACTTGAACATCTTGCCGCCCGCATGCCCGAACTTGGGCGTGCCTTTGTGCAGGCTGAAAGTGAACTTGGCGCGATCAATATGGTTTATGGCGCGGCTGCCACAGGACATCGGGTGATGACCTCCAGTTCCAGCCCGGGCGTCAGCCTGATGATGGAAGGCATTTCCTACATCGTTGGCACTGACCTGCCTGCGGTTTTTGTCAACGTCATGCGCGGCGGTCCAGGTTTGGGTAACATCGCGCCTTCCCAGGGCGATTACAACCAGATCGTGCATGGCGGCGGACATGGTGAGTATCACCTGATCGTGCTTGCTCCAGCCTCGGTGCAGGAAGCGGTGGATATGACCTCGCTTTCCTTCGACCTGGCTGAGAAGTATCGCAGTGTCGTGTGCATCCTGATGGATGGATCGCTCGGACAAATGATGGAACCAGCTGAATTACCGGCTTTTGCGCCATTGCAGGTAGGACAACCGGATTGGGCGCTTGCTGGCATCCCTGGACGTCCGAAACAGGTAGCGACATCGATCAACATTGACCCACCATCCCAGGAACGCTTTAATCTGCGCCAGGAACTAAAATGGCAAAAGATCAGACACAATGAAGTGCGTTACAAGGGTTATTATCTTGAAGATGCTGAGTATATGGTGGTTGGCTTCGGCACAGCCGGTCGCATCGCGCTCTCAGCGGTACGTGCGGCACGCGAGAAGGGCATCAAGGTTGGGCTTCTTCGCCCGATCACACTTGCGCCATTCCCAGAAGAGCAGCTTGAAGCACTCGTTCCGCAAGCCAAAGCTTTTTTGGTGGTTGAAATGAACAACGGTATGATGCTCGACGACGTGCTCAAGATCGTCAAAGGACGCAAACAGGTGGAGTTTCACGGGCGCATGGGCGGTATGGTGCCATACCCGGACGAAATCGAGGACGAAATTGTTGCCCTTGCTGGTGGGCGTTATTCATCGGAGGGCAGTCCGCGTGATCGCTGGTTGAGCCGTCTGGAAGAAAAGATCGGAACAGGAGCCTGAGATGGTAGATCAAGAGGTTAAATTAGTCTATCGACGTCCGGCAGGTTTTGAAGACCGAACCACGCATTATTGCCCAGGCTGCACGCATGGGGTTGCCCATCGTCTGATTGCAGAAGTGCTCGAAGAAATGGGTGAGCTTGGGAATACCATTGGCGTTGCGCCGGTAGGCTGTTCTGTGTTTGCCTATAACTACTTCAAATTTGATTTTGCTGAAGCTGCTCACGGGCGTGCCCCGGCAATGGCGACCGGCATCAAACGCACCTTGCCCGATAAGATGGTCTTCACCTATCAAGGGGATGGCGATTTAGCCTCGATTGGCATGGGTGAGATCGTGGCGGCTGCCGCGCGCGGAGAGCAGATCACCACCATCTTCATCAATAACACCAACTATGGTATGACTGGCGGTCAGATGGCTCCGACGACCCTGCCTGGTCAAAAAACCACCTCTTCACCATTGGGCCGTGATGTTGAGCGCCAGGGTTATCCGATTCGGGTAGCTGAATTTATGTCAGCATTGGATGGCGCGGCTTATGTCGCAAGGCGCAGTCTGCACGATGCGCGCAACATTCGCATGGCCAAGAAAGCTATTCGCACCGCCTTCGAAACGCAACGCCAGGGCTTGGGCTTTACCATGGTTGAGTTGCTTTCGACCTGCCCAACCAACTGGGGTTTATCGCCGGCATCAGCGCGCGTTTGGCTGGAAGAACACATGTTGCCGTACTATCCGGTGGGTGATTTCAAGGTTTCCGAAGCCATTCAGATGGGAGGGAAGTAGCATGCAGACGGATCTGATCATCTCTGGTTTTGGTGGCCAAGGCACGCTCTACGCGGGTCAATTACTCTCGTACGCGGGCATGGACGCAGGCAAATTTGTTACCTGGATCCCCTCATATGGTCCTGAGATGCGCGGCGGCACTGCCAACTGTACGGTCGTAGTTTCGGATGACGAGATCGGTTCGCCGACCGTGCTCTATCCGACGGCTGTGTTGGCGATGAACCTGCCTTCACTGGATAAGTATGAAATGCTGGTAAAGACGGGCGGCTGGTTGATTGTGAACGAGTCGATGGTCAATCGCTCGCCAACCCGCAAGGACATTCACGTGGTAATGGTGTCGGCGAACAAAATTGCCCAGGAACTCGGCAACGAACGCGCCGCTAACATGGTCATGCTGGGCGTGTTATTGGGCAATCTTTCCATTCTGCCAAAAGGCGCGCTCGAAAGCGCCTTGGATGCCCATACTGCTGAGCGACTGAAGCGCTTTATCCCATCGAATATAAAAGCGCTTGAAGCTGGCTACCAATATAAATTAGCAGCTTAAGTTGACAGAAAAGGCCAACCAATATTGTGGGTTGGCCTTTAGTATTTAATAGGTTACCGATCAGTCGTATCGATTGCGGGTTAAGGTAACTGACGTCCTTGAGTGGCGTAAATGCGGTACCAATCCTCGCGGGAGATCTGCACATCCATGCCCGCGGCAATTTCACTCAAGCGCTGGGTATTCATCGTGCCGGCAATGACTTGTATGCGTGCGGGATGGCGGGAGATCCAGGCGGCTACTGCACCATTCCTGGTTAACCCATATTTTTCGCCAACTTCAGCCAATGCTTTGTTCAAATCGGCGAAATCCGGATGGCCCATGTAAGTGCCATTGATCTGTTCATGTTGGTAGGGTGACCAAGCCTGGATGGTCAAGCTGTGTAAGCGGCAGTAATCCAGAGTGCCAGAATCGTGATCTTCGGAGAACGGTTGAGTGGTGTTCATACGGATAGCGTGATCAATCATCCCAGTGTGGGCTGGACCAAATTGAAGTTGGTTGACGATCAATTTTTGTGAGAGCGAGGCTTGGAGCAGGGAAATTTGAGAGGCATTCATATTGCTGACGCCAAAATAGCGCACCTTGCCACTCTGGGAAAGCTCGTCGAAAGCCTTGGCAACCTCTTCGGGCTCCACCAGCGCGTCCGGGCGGTGCAGGAGGTAAATATCCAGATGATCGGTATTTAACCTGCGCAGGGAATTTTCGAGGGAAGTGACGATGTGATCGTGAGAAAAATCAAAAGATACGTTATTGTGTGCTGAATTTTGGATGATGCCGCATTTGGATTGGAGCAGCATCTTCTCACGCATGGAGGGGTTGACGCGCAGCCAGTCACCAAAGAGCTGCTCACAGCCACCGTTGCCGCCATAGATGTCAGCATGATCGAACAAGGTGATGCCCAGATCCAGCGCATGGTGCAGGTAGGCGTCCAGCGCAGAGGGGTTAAGCTCACCAATGCGCATGCAGCCCAACACAAGCGCGCTGGCCTCAAAATTTGGAGCTAATGAAATGGAGTGCATTGTGATCCTTTCTTGCCTGAGAATTGTTGGTCTCAAGGAATTCTTTTTTAATCAGTGAAGATACTGAAATTATAACGAGAAATGATGTGTTTGATCAATTTCAGACAACCTTAGGCGGATTTCGTAGTGAGCTTGCGGCCAGGTCATTTTTAATTGCAGGTGCAGGACGAGTTAACTTCTTTCGCAGATTAAACAGGTTCAATCTGAGACTTAGCGGTCAAAACCTGCGAACGATGGGGACACTGGGGCAAGCCGAGTATTTACGTGGTTTGGTGACACGCGTGGTTTGGTGTCTTTGTATTTTTAGCAATGTAATCGGCGGATTGGTGAAAACCGCACCCATCGCGCCCTACGTGGATTTATACATCAGGTTTATTTCCATCTTGTGAATGTGTGAAAAATAAAAAAACACGCCTTTGTTATAGGCGTGTTTTGTGGAGATGTAATTGTCTTACGCGTCGTGGAATTCGCCTTCGACGAAGTCATCCCCATGGTCGCCGGCGGGTTTTTCGCCGGGAACGGAGGGATTAGGTTCGCCACTCGTGTTGTTCGCGGAAGCCTGTTCGTGGACCGATTGACCGATCATCTGCATGACTTCTTCGAGCGCTTTAGTGGCGGATTGTATCGCGTTCATGTCATCACCTGCCACAGCATCGCGCAGGGCTTTGATCTTGCTTTCCGCCAAGCCTTTGTTGACCGAATCAACCTTATCTCCGAGGTCTTTGATAGTCTTTTCAGCTTGGTAAGCGGCCGAGTCACCCAGGTTGCGGGCTTCGATCAGCGCTTTACGTTTATCGTCCTCAGCTTTGTGTGCATCAGCTTCGCGAACCATGCGATCGACATCATTCTTGTTCAGGTTGGTCGAGGCTGTGATGGTCACCTTCTGTTCCTTGCCGCTGGCTTTGTCCCTGGCAGTAACGCTGAGGATGCCGTTGGCATCCATGTCAAAGATGACTTCCACCTGTGGAATGCCGCGTGGCGCTGGTGGGATGCCATCCAATCTGAAACGCCCCAGCGTCATATTGTCCGACGCCAGCGGGCGTTCACCTTGCAGAACTTGGATGTCCACAGCGGTCTGGCTGTCTTCGGCAGTCGAGAAAACCTCGGTCTTCTTGACTGGGATGGTGGTGTTTCGATCGATCAGTTTGGTCATCACGCCGCCCAGGGTTTCGACACCGAGAGAAAGAGGTGTGACGTCGAGCAAAAGCACGTCTTTGACTTCACCCGAGAGCACGCCGCCTTGAATGGCTGCGCCGATGGAGACGACCTCATCGGGGTTAACACCCTTGTTGGGCTCTTTGCCGCCGGTGAGCTTTCTGACCAACTCGACCACCATGGGCATGCGGGTTGAACCACCTACCAGTACAACCTCGTCAATCTTGTCCACGCTCAAGTTGGCATCCTTGATGACGGCGTTGAAAGGCATCAAAGTGCGGTTCAACAAGTGCTCGGTCATCTGCTCGAATTTGGAGCGGGACAGCTTGAGCTGCATGTGCTTGGGTCCGTTGGCGTCCGCGGTAATATAAGGCAGATTGATCTCAGTTTCCATAACCGTGCTGAGTTCGATCTTGGCTTTTTCAGCGGCTTCGCGCAGGCGCTGTAATGCCTGGCGATCTTTGCGCAGATCGATGCCCTGTTCGCGTTTGAATTCATCCGCAGCCCAGTTCACGATAACTTCGTCCCAATCGTCGCCGCCCAGGTGGGTGTCACCATTGGTGGCTTTCACTTCCACCACGCCGCCGCCTACTTCGAGTAGAGAGACGTCAAAGGTGCCGCCACCCAGGTCATAAACCAGGATGATTTCGTTGTCTTTTTTGTCCAAACCGTAGGCAAGCGCGCTAGCGGTGGGTTCATTGATGATGCGCATGACCTCAAGACCAGCGATGCGTCCGGCATCTTTGGTGGCCTGGCGCTGGCTGTCATTAAAGTAAGCTGGTACGGTAATGACCGCCTGGGTCACTTTTTCGCCCAGGTAGGCTTCCGCGTCGGTCTTCAGTTTTGCCAGGATCATGGCCGAGATTTCCTGCGGAGTGTAATCCTTGTTCGTGGCTGGAATGTGGATGCGCACGTCGCCGCCGGGTCCTTCAACCACCTTGTAAGAGACCATCTTGCGTTCAGATTCGACGTCGGCAAAGTGTCGACCCATGAAGCGTTTGATGGAATAAACGGTGTTCTCGGGGTTGATTACGGCCTGACGTTTGGCTGTGATGCCAACCAGGCGTTCCCCGTTCTTGTTAAATGCCACCACTGAAGGCAATAGCCGTGAGCCTTCCGCAGTCGAAATCACGGTCGGCGAACCGCCTTCCATAATAGAAACGACACTGTTGGTCGTTCCGAGGTCAATACCAATAATTCTGCTCATAAAATCTCCTTTTTTCGCTATCCTATTGGGTTAAGCATAGCCGGCCAATCATAGAAATGTGTTAACGAAGCACATGATAATTGTCAAAGCCTGTGCGAGGGCAGGTTTGTAACGGCTTATGCACATCTCAAGCAAAAGATGCTGACATCTCGTATAATTTTGAGCAGAGCAATTCATCAGAAAGGATCTGATATGAGTAGAGTGAGAAGCTGGTTTAGTGGTGTGGTTGTTGGCGCGCTGGTTGGCAGCGCACTGGCATTGTTATTCACCCCTTATTCGGGGGAAGAATTGAAAAGCCGCGCCACCGATTATCTTGACAACATTAAAAACGAGGTCGAAAATGCAGGCATTGAGAAGCGCAAGGAGTTGGAAGAAGAGCTTTCCTTGCTGCAATCTGGCAAGATTTAAATCTTAGCAAAACGAGAAGACGGGCATGGTCAAACCGACCATGCCCGTTGTGTTTAAGTGTCTGATTTTTTTACAAGAAAAGATTGATCATGACCTGACATGCTGTTCTCCTATGTACAATCGGCAAAGACAGCAAAAACAGCGTTTTTTGGCCGGGAAATGGCACGACACGCCCGATCAGGTGTTGGAATTAATTGTGAATGCCCACCCTTCAACGATTCATACTGCAGGCTTACTTTACATACAATAGGCGACTTGTGCATCGCCGCTACGAGACATCAGCGAACAGCTATCAGCCAATAGGATTTGTCGGGCTGCGGTTTGTCAAGATACTGTGGGATTAATATGCGTTGTCCCTCCATGCCGATCTGCGCCCCAGCAGATGGCTGATAGATATCTGAAATACGATAGAAAACATCTAAGGATTATAAGGGCCCTGATTGGTGCTGGTTGGGGTGGGGGTGTTGTAGGGGATGGGAGTGATGGTCGGGGTGGCTGTAGGCGTGGCAGTCGGCAGTCCTGGGCGGGTGGCTGTAGCAGTGGGCGTGGGGGTGTAGTAGATCTGGGTGGGAACAGGCGTGGCCAAGAGGTCGGCAATGGTAGTTGGTTGCAAAGTTGGCATGAGCGAGACATCTTCTACATATCCAATCCCAGCTTGACAAACCGGTGTTAGATTCTTAGCGATGTTCTCCCAGGTGAGTGCCATGCCATTCACCAGGGCGTTCTGGATTCCGATCGAGAGACAACCTGCCCCCGCGTTATAGTTGAACATGGTGAACTTCCACAAGTCTTCGTAGGCGACCACGTCCCCAGCGGAGCGGCCGGTTTGGTTAAAGACGACGCGATTAACCTGTTCGCAATTGGCCAATATGCTGCGCGCGAACACGCTGATGCTAAAGTTGGCCTGGGTGAGATCGATGCCGGTTGGGCAGTCGGAGCAACTGGCGTTGACTTTTTGCACCAACGCGCCTCGCAACATTTCTTGCTGGGCGATGTCGAGGTTGCCAAATCCTCGCTGGCAAGTCTGTTCAGTCAACACCAGGGGGCAAAACTGGGTGTAAAACGCTGGATTCCACAGTAAGACGGTGTCGGCACCGAGTTCGCTGAGTTGGCCGAGCCCCGCCTCTTTTACCTTCTCGTAGATACCTGGCCAAAACTGACTTTCCTTGCTGAAAATATTCTTCATCATCTGCGCTGGAACGCTGGTATCTTTGGCCACGCGGATGATCTCAGCGTTAAACTGATTCTGCCAAACGTCAACCATTGGGTGGGCGAGTTCCATGCCGCAGGTGTTGGCCGCTCCATTTGTTTCCAACCCAAGGTTGGGGCATGTGCTGGCGTTGACCAGCCCTTCTTTGATCATCATCCCTGCCAGCAAGAAATAATCGTTCTTTGAGACCAACTGCTCAGCCAGCTCTGGTGTCTGCAACCAGCTGGAAGGACCAGCCACCGGCTGGAAGGACTGCCAGACTTCGGCACATGTGGAAGTACCGGAGCCTTTCCATTGCGAGCTGAGCACATCGACATAATAGGTAGGTTTATCGGGGGAGGATTGGTCCGGGTCGGCAAAGTCGCCCCATGGGATCACACGCACGCGGGCAGTATATTGTTCGCTGGCGTCGCCATAAGTTGATTCAGCCCAGAAAGTGATTGGCAAGCCCTCCATGCCGGTTGGCGCGAGTGGCAAGTCACAGATGCTGCCAGGACAAGTAAACGGAGTGCCGTTGTAGGTGCCCAATATCTGGACGATCTGCTCGTTGGGTAACGGTTCGATTGCTTCAAAACGCAGGTAAGGCAAACTGGTGCAATGCCCACCGGGGGTCTGAGCGTTGCAATTTGTCAGTGAGACGAAAGCTTCCGTTGGTGGTAAAACCACCTCAACCTTGCGGGTGGATGGGGTGACATTCGCCAGGTGCAGGTAAAGCCCGGTGCATTCCTCGGATTTGGTGACACCACCTTCATAGAGGCAGGGACCAGTACGCAGCCATTGGTTTTGAATGTTAGTGCCACAGAAATAGAGCACTTCTTTTGGGTCGGGCAAGGACTCGTGCTCAACATAGATCTGGCACACGACCTGGGAAGTCTGCCACGAGAGCAGCCAATACTCGTAGGTGGTGTAGTTGAGGTCAATGGTGACCGTGCGCGTCGAACCTTCTGAAGGCAATGGTGTGGCCTGAACAGGTCTTAAACCGATCGCACCCAACAGCATTCCGCAGACAAAAATCAGTCTGAGGGTTTTGCTTATAAGAGTTGGGTTAAGTCGTTTTGTCATATCGTTTTTAGGTTACGGATAAGGCGTTTCTGTCGATCCTGGTATAGGCGTTTCGATCGGATATGGAACGTCTGTTGGGACAGTTGGTTGAATTGGCTGCGTCTGTGTCGGGCTAAACACAGTGGTGGGCGTTGGGGTTGCCGTCCGGGTCAAGTTGGGCTGCAGGGTGGGCGTGAAGGCAAAAGTGGTTGTTAGTGTAGGGGTCACAGTGCCTTGAAATAGGGGCGGTACAGTGCCAATCGGTTGGGCGGTTTGGGTCATGCCAATCGCTGCCGTGAGTTGGGCTTCAAAGGTCAAGACCATCTCTGTTAGAGGCGAAGGTTGGCTGATTACGATGATAGCTTCCATCAGGAGGTCGGACACCGCTTTTTTCATGGGAAGCAAAACCTTGGTCTGACTGTTGTCTGGCAATTCCCACTCGGTCACCAAGTCCCAACCGATCAAATGATAGTTGATCCTGCCGGGGTCTGCGACTCTTAAAGCGAGCGGAACTTTGGCTAACACATCCAGCAGCGAGAAATCGGTTTCGAGTTTCTCCTGATATGAGACGTACATCATTGGCAGTGCTGCCATTCGCCCATTTCGGACGAGTTTATTGAAGAGCAATTGCAGAATCTGCTGACCACGGCGTACGCGATCAATTTCATCTTTTCCGTCCAGGTAGGCAACATAACAATAGGCTTTTGCCCCATCCATGTTGTGGGTGCCGGCAGGCAAACCTCCGCAATCGTTGCGAATGGGGGTCAGCACACTGACTTCCAAGCCTCCCAGGTCGTCCACCAGCCATTTAAATTCGGTTGGATGGCTGAGCAAGATCCGGTCAGGCTTTAAGCCAAAATTGTAGATCAGCATGTCCTGGATCAGGTTGAAGCCTCCCAGGGCGTAGGCTGCGTTGAGCCGTTTCATGCCATGCCCGGGAAGGTAGACAAAAAGGTTGCCTGGAATGGAGATGACGCTGGCTTTAGCAAAACGCGTATTGACCAGCACGAGGTGGAAAGCATTGGTCAGTCCGACGTAAGGAGCCTCTTTGTCTGTTCCCAACAGCAACCAAACCTCAATGTCCTCTCCCAGTTCGATCTTGCTGGCTTGCTCAGGCACCTGGGTAACCTGCCCCGCTGGTATTGATAAAAAGACTGGCCACGTGGGACTCTGGGTGGGAGTCGCGGTGGTGTGTAAAGTGGGTGTGTTTTGGGTGACTGGCTGGGTCAATGAACGATTCACAGAGGTCGCTTCATTTGAGACAGAAGGCCTGCCTTTCGGAGCGCAGCCAAGCAAGAGACCAGGCAAGAGCAACAGGCTTACCACAAGGGAAATACACCTGCATTTTTCAGTTGGTAAGGTGCGCTGTATTTCCATAACAATTAACGGGGTCGATAGAGACTCCGAAGTGAAGCTATTATAGCATGCACGATTCAAAGCACAGGCGACTGGCGGTAATACTTTTGGGGGAATTTTCAGATTATTTAGTGATTAAACTGTCATCAGGAACATGGCCACGATCAGAATTAGGGATATCATGCTCGACGAACCCCAGATAAGGTAAATCAACGGTTTGGAAACGTTTCCACGCAGATAGTAAAAAAGGCCGGTCCAAAGGTCTGCCACCCAAAATACAACCGCCAATATCGCCAACAGTACCAGGCGATTGGAAGGAACTTTGGTCAGGTCAACCCAGGTGACTTCTTGGAAAGTCGCGATCAACCCAATGGCGCTCAACCATGCCACGCCCACAAGGATCAGACCAAGCCAGATAAAGGTTTTAGCGCGTTGGTCATGCCAGATCTCAGACCAGACGGTTCTGAAACTGGTTGAGATTGGCTGAACCTGATTCTTTTGACCGATTTCGGAGTAACGTCTAAATTCCTGAACAAAGCCGTTAAGGTTCTGAGGGGAGATGACGAAGGTTTGGTTGTTGGCGTGCACAAGGATTGTGTCGGTTGAGTTGGCAGAGATGAATTGAGTGCGACCAAGACCATTAATGTCGAGACTGGAGAAAATGCTGCCCGGTAGGGAAAACCAGGGTAAGGGCAGCTTGGATTCAAAGTCGGAGAGTGGTCTGGCCCATTCCACGCGATTGAGGGGAATGAGCTCGCGGTGCAGACCCCACCGCAGATCGAGCGAGTCGCGTGAGAGGGAGTAGCGGATAGTGCCGAGGGTGTAAGCGCGATAGAGCAGCAGAACGAGGGGAATGGTCAGCACGACTGCCAGACCGACCCAAATTAAGAAGAGGGTTGGGTCTTTCTCTGAACCACTGCGCAGCATGAAAAACACGATCAAAGCAGTGAGTAACCCTGCGAGAAGGAAGATAACCCGCAGTCCTTTGGTTCGATCAGGTGTGTAAGTGGTTTCCATGCTTATGAGTAATTATAATGGGGTGCATGTGGGATGGGCGTAACATGATTGCCTGTTGCGAGATTTGGGATTCTGTCACAGGTAGGGGTAGGCTACAAAGCGGATTGCTCCTGAGGAGGATTGAGGCTTTAATATTGAAAGCAGAATAATCATCACAGGTTATAATCCGAGACTAATGGCAAAAACATCAAACAAATCAAGCGTTTGGCGTAAGCCCTGGGTATACCTGGGGATTTTGGCGGCATTGGGATTGATCGCGTTGGGTCTTTACCAGATTCCGTCGATCCACACCCGGGCTTATTACCACTTAGCCACTATCAGAGCGAAAATCTTCTATTACTTTAACCCTCCAACCGAAAACGTCTTCAATCCGATTGGAAATCAAAATCCAACCAGTTTAGAAATTATCCAGACTCCAACCACTTTACCTACAGCAACGGCCGTTCCTGAGCTAATCATCACACCGCTGGTTCCACCAACCGCGACACCTGTGCCAACTCCATTGCCCGATTCAGTCGAGTTGGGAAAGATTACTCTGCAGCCGCAGGCGTTTAACAACTGCGGGCCAGCAACGCTTTCTATGAACCTGGAATATTGGGGCTGGGATGGCGATCAGAGCATGATCCAAAGGGTCATTAAGCCGCGTCTCGAGGACCTGGCAGTCATGCCCGCCGAACTCAAGAGCTATGTGGATGAACACACCGACTTCAAGATGATCATCCGCCGGGCAGGAAGTTTGGAGACGATCAAAGAATTGATCTCCGTCGACATTCCTGTAATGATCGAACGAGGATACTTCATTGTCAGCGATGGTTGGATGGGGCATTTCGGTGTGATCAATGGTTACAATGATGCCACCCAGACTGTGCATATTCCCGATTCCTTCAGCGGCGTGATCGACATGAGTTATAGCATGTTGCAGGGTTTCTGGGACGAGTTCAACAATACCTACATGATCGTCTTTCCGCCCGAGCGTGAGGCGGAGGTGATGGCCTTATTGGGTCCAGACGCGGACCCAAATTATAACCAACAAAGTGCCTTGCAGCGCGCTGAAAAACGACTGGCGGATACTAATGGCAAACCACAGTTTTTCGCGGCCTATTCAAAAGGCATTGTGCTGAATGAAATGCAAAGATATAGTGAAGCTGCCGAGGCTTTTGACCTGGCTTTTGCCTTGTATGCCAAACTCGATTCAGTTGACCGACCCTGGCGCATGATCTGGTATGAGCCAGCGCCTTATGAAGCCTATTACCGTACCGAACGCTATCAAGATATGATCAATCTTGCAGATAAGACCCTCGAATCCACTCCTAACAAAGGCCTTCCCGAAACCTATTTATGGCGGGGGAGGGCGAACTTGAAACTTGGCAACCAGAAAACTGCTGAATTTGACTTCAAGCGCGCATTGCAGTGGCACCCCGCTTGGCCGCCGGCGCTGGCGGAGCTTAAGGCTCTTGGCGTTGAACCATAAGCCACAACGAACACTATGTCTCACACAACTTCTAAAATCAAGCGGCAGTTAAACCGCAAGCCAACCTTCCGCCCGGTCATATGGGTGTTACTTGCTGTGTTGGGAGTGGCGGCAGCTTTTGGAGTGTCTCAAATTCCCCCAGTGCGTGAACGGCTGTCTCCGCGCATTACGCGGTTACGCGTAGCTGTAAAGAATCTTTTCGACCCACCTGAAAAAAGCGTATTTGTGCCGCAAGGCGCACCAACTTTAACCTCTGCGCTTAATTTGCCTGCCCCGACGGATGTTCCGGTGACTGTAGTGACGGTGATGGCGACACCCACTGGAACAGAAGTGCCCATTCCGACTGTCACTGCTGAGCCAGTATATCTACCTCCCACGACCTGGTTGGAAGGATTCACGATCGAATATCAGACTTTCAATAATTGCGGACCTGCCAACCTGTCGATGCTCCTGAATTATTGGGGCTACCTGACCTCACAGACGGATCTAAAACCCTTCCTAAGACCCAGTCGCGAGGACCGCAACGTCAACCTGTCCGAAATGCGAGATTATGTCAATGCCAACACACCCTTTCGCGCGGTGATGCGCTACGGCGGTGATGTAACGCTGCTAAAAGGCTTGGTGGCAGCTGGTTTCCCGGTTTTGCTTGAGCGGGGACACACAGACCCTAACGAAGGTTGGATGGGGCATTACAGTATTGTCAATTCTTACGATGATGACCGCCAACAGGTACATATCCCCGACTCGCTGGTTGGCAACCTCTATCTTTCTTATGAAGACTTGATGAAAGACTGGCTGCATTTCGCCAACGTTTACCTGTTGGTTTACCCAGTTGAACGGGAAAGCGAGGTGTTCAATATTCTGGGCAGCCAGACGGATGAGATGACGAACCTGCAATCCACGCTTGACCAATTGACAGCCGTCATCAATGAAACTTCCGGCCAAGATCAATTCTTTGCCTGGTACAGCAAGGGCACCATTCTGACCGAGATGGGTCGCTATTCTGAAGCTGCCGAGGCCTACGACAAAGCTTTTCTCATTTATCCGACGCTTGAGATAAAAGAACGCCCCTGGCGTCTGACCTGGTATCAGGAAGACCCATACAAAGCTTATTACGAGGTTGGTAGATACCAGGATACGCTCAGTTTGGCGATCAAAACCATTGACGACACGACCGAAGATTCGTTACCCGAAACCTGGTGGTGGGCAGGTCGGGCTGCCGCAGCGCTTGGCCGAAACGAAGAGGCAGAGGACTATTTCAGGCAAGCACTCTTCTGGTATCCGGGTTGGCAATTGGCCATTGATGAGCTGGCTTATCTTGGTTTGCAGCCTTGACACCCCAAAGACTCGATTTTTCAAACCGGTTATAATGCCCCATTGTTATGGCACAATATAAGCAAAATGTAAGGCGCAAACTGATCCGCCGAACGATCTGGCAGAGGCCATGGATTTATTTTGGCATCCTGGCAGGACTGATCGTTCTGGCGATAGGGCTTTATCAGATCCCGTGGGTCAACGAAAGAGCCTATTTTTATGTCGCCACAACACGCTCAAGAATCTATAACTTCTTTAGACCTCCCAGCAAAGTCGTGTTTACCCCGAGTGAACAAGGGGAGATGAGCCCGGAAGTGATGGCGAGTCTGACCGCCATGGCGCCGACCCCCACTGTCACGCAGATGCCGACCAACACTCTTACGCCTTTCCCAACGGAGCAGGATACTCCAACACCAACACCGACGTTTACGCCCACGCCTACTTTGCCTCCACCGCCCAGTTCAGCAGGAATTGATGGTGTTAAGCGGATAGCTCAGGGATTCAATAACTGCGGACCAGCCAACCTGACAATGATCTTAAACTACTGGGGAGATCCTGTTACACAGGAAGCCGCCGCAAAAGCGCTCAAACCATACCCAAAAGATCGCAATGTGATGCCTTATGAAATGCTCAATTACGTGCTGACACAATCTGAGTTTGGGGGAATTGTGCGTTACGGCGGCAACATGGAAATGGTAAAGCGGCTGGTTGCGGCGGGTTTCCCAGTAGTATTCGAGCGTGGATACATGGACGCCAAAGAGGGTTGGATGGGTCATTATGGGCTGATCTATGCCTATGATGACGCGACCCAAAAGGTAAACATCCCTGACACCTATCTTGGCCAAATCACCATGAGTTATGAGGATGTCGAGATGTACTGGGCGCAATTTGATGACATCTACATGGTTATTTATCCCTGGGAACGTGAGCAGGAGGTCAGGGACATCCTCGGACCGCAATGGGAAGAAAATTACAACAAACAGCACGCATTGGAGCAGGTCAGCAACCGTATCTATAATGTGGAAGGTCGCGAACTATTTTTTGCCTGGTACAGCCGGGGTTCCATCTTAGTGGAGCTACAGGATTATTGGGGTGCCTCGCAAGCTTATGACCAAGCCTTTGAGGTTTACAACACATTGACCGAATCTGAGCGTCCGTGGAGAGTCACCTGGTATCAGACCGGGCCTTATTTTGCCTATTTCTATTCCGGACGCTACCAGGATACGCTCGATCTTGCCCAAAAGACGATCACAAGGTCGGCTGAGCCTGCCATCCCAGAAACTTTTGTGTGGGCGGGACGAGCCAGCAAGATGATCGGAGACTACCCACAGGCGATCTACTACTTTAAAAGAGCATTGGAATGGCACCCGGACTGGTGGGTTGCCAAAGATGAATTGGCCAGAATGGGTATAACGGAGTAGATCAGGCAGATAACAAACAGAGGGCTTCTCGTGAAGCCCTCTGTTTGTTGAAAGGTTAAAAAATTCTGCGCATCAAGCTGATAATGTGCCACCACATGTTAGATCTCCTCTGAATCAATAAATGGCATGATGGTCCTCAGGGTGTGCATGTCACCTTTTTGCATCAGCTCCCTGGCAATCGGAGTCAGCACTTTGGAATCCAGGAAAGGTGCAAGACCGGCGAGGTGCTTCTTAAGCCCTTCCGGAGAAAGGCGCCCCACCAGTTTACCGAGGCCTTCTTGTGACATAAAAGGCGCGAGGCCGTAGACTGAAGATGGATCAATCTTTTCATCGGCAAATCGAAGAGCTAATTTATCGAGGTCTTCATCCTCCATGAAAGGTGCCAATCCAATGATCTGATTGAGCTCGTTTTTGATGTCCAGTTTATCGATGAACTTTCCGAGGTCTTCACTCTCAAGAAAAGGGGCTAAGGCTTTCAATCCAGCCAAGGTACCGGTGAGCTGTTGCTGGCGGTTGATGAGTTCCGAAAGCTGATCGCTCTCTATAAAGGGGGCAACCGGCACGAGTTCTTCGAGATTTGAGAACTTAACTTTTTCAACCATCTTGCGCATGCGTTTATCGCTTAAGAACGGCGCAAGCATAGTCAGCGTGCTCAGGTCTACCGTATCGGTATCGGTTTTTTCAACGGTCGCTTCCACCTGGGAGGGCTTGAGGATAGGGGCAACTTCAGCGACCTCCTCGATCTTCAAGTCCTCGCGCTTGTTCATTACCTTCTGGACGATGTCGGTCTCGGTCTTGGAACCAAGAAGCTCTTCGATTGAGACTCCCAGGATGCGGCTCAGGTCATCGAGCTTGCCGATGTCTGGCATGGTGTTGCCGCGCTCCCAATTGCTGACCGCCTGGTAACTGACCATGAGCTGGTCTGCCAATTCCATCTGGGTCATATCTTTTGCTTTGCGCAGCAGCGCGATGCGTGTACCTACTTTTTTTGTGTCGAACATGTTTTGCTCCTTTGGCTAAAACTTTGATATCCAGATTTTAGGAGATAGCGCGGATTAATACTATCAATTAACGCTTGAATCTGCCAGTTTCAAGCGTTAATTGAGGTCGCCATTAAGTCGACGTACGCACCTGAAGATAAGTTTGGGAGTTCGATAACGGGGCCGCTCCTGCCAGTCTCCTCAGATTTGAGATCTTGTCTGTGGGCTTGATATAATAAGCCAATGCCCAGAATACTTCATTTCGCCGATGCCCATATCGACATGACCAATTACGGCCAGCATGATCCCAAGAGCGGCTTGCCATTAAGGGTGATGGATTTCTTAAAGTCGCTTGACACGATCGTCAACACGGCGATTGATGAAAAGGTCGACCTGGTGATATTTGCAGGCGATACCTATCGCGACCGCAGCCCGCAGCCAACATTCCAGCGCGAATGGGGACGACGCATTATGAGGTTATCCAGGGCTGGAATCCCGACCTTGCTAATAACTGGCAACCACGACATCTCACCCGCGCAAATACGTGCGCATGCCATGCAGGAATTTGAAACGCTTGAGCCGGCTTTTGTGCACGTGGTCAGCCGACCCAGCTTGCTCACACCAGAAGACCTGGATGGCGTGCCAGTACAGGTGATTGCTCTACCATGGATCACGCGTGCGGGCTTGGTGGCATCGTTGCAGGGCTCGGATCAGCCAACGGATGACCCGGCCAAAGCCATCGAGGCAATTTTGACCGAAATGGTCAACGGTGCCATCGCGCAGCTTGATCCGGATTTGCCGACCATTCTTACGGCGCACGCGTCTGTGGAAGGCGCCAAGTTTGGCAATGAGCAAACCATCAAGGTCGGCAAAGACGTGCTTCTGCAACCGCGCTTTGTGAGTAATCCACGTTTCGACTACGTCGCGCTTGGCCATATTCATAAGTATCAAAACCTCAACGAGGGCAGTTATCCACCGGTGATTTATCCGGGCTCGATCGAAAGAGTCGACTTTGGCGAGATCAACGAAGACAAGGGCTTCATTATCGCAGATGTCCAGAAGGGCAGCACCACTTTCGAGCGCAGAATTCTGAAGACAAGACCTTTTATTGACCTTCATATGCGATTGGAGGAAGGCGATGATGTTATGGCCAGGTTGGAGGGAATCCTGCCAGGTATGCATGTTGTGGATGGGGCGATCGTGCGTTTACGGATCGATTACCCTAAAGAGCTTGAAACACAAATCGATGAGAAACGTCTGCGGGATGAGATGAGGGGAGCTTTTGAGTTTTATTTAGCGAAGAATCCCAGTACCAGGGCGAGGGCCCGATTGGATGTCAATGAAGGCACAGCATCCATGCCGCCCATGGCATTGATGGAGTTGTATTGGAAAGAAAACAGTGTCAGCGAAGCCGGCCGAACTGAACTTGGCCGCTTGGCGAGTCAGATCATCAGCGACGTGAATGGCGGTTTGGATGCGTAAAACCACCAAACAATATTTGTTTATCGGTTTGGGCAGCCTGTCCGTGGCTCTGGCAGCAATTGGATTGTTCCTGCCGGTTTTGCCCACCACCCCTTTCCTCTTGCTGGCAGCTTTTTTCTTTACCAATAGTTCGGATGGTCTGTATCAATGGCTGGTCAGGCACCCCTATTTTGGCAAATATCTGGTTAGCTATCTGAAGTTCAAGGCGGTTGACCCGCGGGTGAAGACCCAGGCGTTGATCATCCTGTGGGTTGGTCTGATCGCTTCGGGCTTGTTGATGCAGAATAACTGGCTCAGGGCAGGGTTGCTGGTAATTGGTATTGGGGTAACGCTGCACATCAGTTCACTCAAGCCGTTGACCCCGGAGCAACTGCAGGAACTGGAAACTAATCGCTTTTCGGGTGTTTCAGAAGAATCCCAAGATTAGTTGGCGAAGTTTAGGCGGCGCGAATAGCGTCGAGCATTCTGACCAGGCGCACGGTCTCTTTGACGTCGTGCACGCGCAGGATGTGGGCACCTTGCGTGACGCCCCAGGCGTTGGCAGCCAGGCTACCTTCAAGACGTTGGTCGGGTGGCAAATCGAGGGTGTAACCGATGACCGACTTGCGGGAAACCCCCAACAGAAGCGGGTAACCGAGGTTTTTTAGCTCCCCAAGGCGTTTAAGCAACTCGAGATTGTGAGCAGTGGTTTTGCCGAAGCCAATGCCAGGATCAATTATGATTTGTTCATCGCTCAGACCGGCAGCTTTGGCAAGTTCGATGGATTTTTCCAGTCCACGCTTGACTGAGGCCACCACGTCTTTGTATTCCACTTCAACATAACGACCTCCCAACTCGGTTTGTTGGCTGGTTTTGACCTTGTCACGATTGTGCATCAGGACAGCAGAAGCCTGGTGCGCGGCGACGACCCCAGCCATGCCCGGGTCGAAGCGGAAGCCC
This sequence comes from Anaerolineaceae bacterium, assembly GCA_049657925.1. Taxonomy (GTDB): domain Bacteria; phylum Chloroflexota; class Anaerolineae; order Anaerolineales; family Anaerolineaceae; genus Mesolinea. The sequence continues at coordinate 1,989 of JBASOE010000065.1, read as the reverse complement.
CACACATCGTTGATGATCTGCGCGCCAACCTCAAGACAGGCCTCGGCGACCTCGGCTTTGTAAGTGTCGATGGAAATCAGAACTTCAGGGAAGAGCTCCTTGAGTTGGATGATGAGTGGTACAAGGCGGTCGATTTCCTGCCTGGCGGTGACTGGAATGGCGCCAGGACGGGTGGATTCGGCCCCCAGGTCGAGCACATCCGCGCCTTCTTCAAGGAAGCGGGAGGCCTGCGCCAGGGCTGTATCGACAACACGATCAACGTTAAGCAAGCCATCCCCAGAAAAGCTGTCGCTGGTCAGGTTGAGGATACCCATTACATAGGTTCGGGTGTCAAGATCAGGAAAATAGTTTGAGTGCATGGTTCACCTCAAGGTAGGACGGGTCGGGCTTCAGTGTGCAGTTCGACCCGGGAAATTGCACCTGCCAGACTGTAGACATTCAAATTATAGGCCAATGGCAGGCTAACATCGATTGGCTGGGAAACTTCAAAGCGTCTGAAACCGACAGGTTGATCATTTTTGTCGTAGGCGACGGCCACTACCCAGACTGAGCTGGCAGGGCGGATTGGGTCTGTGAAGTGTATCTCACCGCTGACTTGAGCCGTCAAACCGTCTTCAGAAAACTTGGTTTTAGCAGGGCTGAGGGCAATTGCCAAATAGCGACTGGATTGTTCGGCTACTGGCAAGCTGAAGTCGAGCGTAGCGACTGCACTAAATTCTGCAGGGGTTGGCGCTTCGAAATATACCGCCAAGGGCAGCCGAGTTTGGGCTGGGACCAGGTTGAGCGGCATGATAGCGGATTTCGTTTGTGAATAATCACTGGTGTTTGCACGTATGGTTACCTGGGCAGAGACGTTTTCGAGGGGTTTATCGCCTGTGTTGGTGTAATCCACCAGACACCAGGCGCCTCCAAAGCCATCGCGATAACAGTACACGTTGACATCGCCTTCCGTTTTGGTAGTCATTGGGGACGCGAGAGTCGCTGTGGCAGTTGAAGGTGGTGTCGGAGTGATTGGGATGAGCAACTGCAGACCTTCCCCCATAGCGTTTGGAATGACCGAAGGGTTGGCGGTTTTGAGCGCTTCCAGCGAGATGCCATAGCGAAGGGCAATGCCGAACATATCATCGTCACCCTTAACTGTGTGGAAGACTGGCGGTAAGGTTGGGGTGGCTGTGGCTGTTAAGGTCGGCGTGAGAGTAGACATTGATTGCGGCTGGGGAGTGGTGGTAACTGGGGGATGTGGGCTGGCAGTGAGAGTCGGTGTGGCACTCGCCACAGGAGGAATCAAAGCTTGCGGAGCGCAAGCGCTGATAAGCAGTATACCCGTTAAAAAGAGGGTCTTTCTAAACGACATGTTGCGATTATAACAGTCTTGTAGGAGGTGTTTTCCGGGCAAAAGTGGTAGTAGTTAACCGCTGGGTGGTATTAGCGTTTCGTATAAAGCTTCTTTTTCGCATCTTTTTCGCTTGTACTCATCCGCTGGCTGGGCTATAATCGGTTGGAATTAAAGGAAGATAATTTACTTATGCCAACTTATACCTATAGATGCACTAAATGCGGATATCGTTTCGATCAATTTCAACATTTTGCCGACGATCCGCTTGAGATTTGCCCCAATTGCCAGGAGATCGCCCTCCGCAAGGTCTATCAACCGGTTGGTATTGTATTTAAAGGCAAAGGATTTTATGCGACGGACAACCGTTCACCCTCCGGCATGGCAAGCCAAAAATTAGACAGCGGTGATCACGGTTCATCCAACGCATCTGACAAAACGGCATCCACTGAGACCGCCCCGAAAACTGCTGATAAACCAGTTTCCACAGAGACACCCAAAGAGAAAACAGCAACACCTACCTCAGCATCTTAAATTTGAGATCAGTCAAACCCATCACAGACTGAGGGTTCGACATTAAGAACACTCTATCTGATCATCGATAAAAGAAAAGCAGCTCACCTTAAATGAGCTGCTTATTGATTAATGACCAGTTC